>SVJN01000139.1 GCA_015068965.1 Oscillospiraceae bacterium | reverse complement strand
CTCAGCAAAGGCTGTTACCAGCTCCTGCTTCATCAGACTGCAAATCTGTTCTGCAGAACGGTTTTCCTCGGGCAATACCTTTTCAATCACACCAAAGGACAATAAATCCTGTGCAGTCAGCTTCAAATGCTCTGCCGCAGTCGGTGCCTGGTTTCCTTCCTTCCAGAGAATGCTTGCACAGCCCTCCGGCGAAATAACAGAATAGATAGAGTTTTCCAGCATAAACACTCTGTCGGCAACGCCAAGAGCCAACGCACCACCGCTACCGCCTTCCCCGACAACAACCGAGATAATCGGTGTTTTTAGGGTCATCATTTCCATGAGGTTTTCGGCAATGGCAAGTCCCTGTCCACGTTCCTCTGCACTGATTCCGCAAAAAGCACCCGAGCTTCCAATCAGACAAAGCACCGGACGGTGGAACTTTTCTGCCTGCTTCATCAGACGCAATGCTTTTCTGTACCCCTCCGGACTCGGACAGCCAAAATTCCGACGCATACGGTCCTGCAAATCACTGCCACGTTCCATTGCAACTACAGTAATCGGCTTACCGTCAAGCAGTCCGACGCCGGCAACAATCGCACCGTCATCTCCGAATCTGCGGTCTCCGTGAAGCTCTGTAAAATCATCAAGCATCCCGTCAATAAAGAATTTCCCCATCGGGCGACTGCTTTTACGGGATTCTACTACCTTATCATATGCCTTCATGCCAACCCCTCCTTTGTGCAACAGCTATGTATCTTCAGAAGTGATGCCAGCTTTTTCTTCATTTCCGGACGTGGAACAATGACATCAACAAATCCGTGTTCCAATAAAAATTCTGCTCGCTGAAAGCCCTGCGGTAAATCCGCTCCGGTGGTCTGTTTAATCACACGGGCACCGGCAAAGCCAATCAGTGCCTTCGGTTCCGCTACTAAAATATCTGCCTCCATCGCAAAGCTTGCCGTCACACCTCCGGTAGTCGGGTCAGTCAGAACTGCAATGTAGAGATTTCCGGCATCTGCATGACGTTTTACCGCACCGCTGACCTTTGCCATCTGCATCAGGGAATAAATTCCCTCCTGCATTCTTGCACCGCCCGATGCCGTAAAACCGATTACCGGCAGTTTTTCTTTGGTTGCATACTCAAATAATCTTGTTATTTTCTCGCCGACTACAACGCCCATGCTTCCCATCATAAAATAGGAGTTCATCACAAAAATTGCACATTCTTCTCCTTCAATTTTGCAGATTCCGGTGGTAACACCCTCTGCTTCTTCCGAGGTTTTTTGCGCACTTTCGAGCTTTTCCATATAATCCGGGAAATCAATCATATTCTTGCTCTTTGCATCCCGGTCAAACTCAGAAAAAGTCCCCTCATCTGCAATTGCATAGATTCGCTCTCTCGGATTCATGCGGATATATCCACCGCAAGAGGGACAGATAAAATGATGCTCAGAAAGCTCTGTATTGGGTTTTTCCTGCTTGCAAACCGGACAAACCGCAGTTCTTTTCGGAAAAACCACCGTACCAGTTGTTTGTTTTTTTGAAAAAAGACGGTCTAAAAATTTCATAACCTTATTCTCCTACTCATCAATCAATGCAAAGGAAAATTCTGCACTCATGCAAACCTTTCCATCCACCATGCCTTTGCCCTTTCCAAAGAAAAACGGGCCACGGCTTTTTACAATCTCACATTCGGTTTCAAACACATCCCCCGGCTTTACCGGACGTTTGAAATGCACCTTATCCAACCCGGAAAAAAACGGCAATTTCCCCTCCTCCATTTTATCCTGCATCAGGATGCAGGAGGATTGTGCCAGCATTTCGCACAGAATCACCCCCGGGACAATCGGATGTCCCGGAAAATGACCGTTTAAAAACCATTCTGTTCCTATAATCTTCTTTTTTCCGTATGCTTTATTGTCTATCAGTTCTACCTCATCCACCAGGAGCATATCGTCCCGGTGGGGCAGGATTTTTTTAATTTCTTCCTGATTCATCTCTTACTCCTTATTTCTTGAACATCACGCAAGCATTGTGTCCGCCAAAGCCTAAGGAAACCGACAATGCAGCCTTTAAATCACGCTTCTTGGCAGTGTTGGGGGTGTAGTCTAAATCACAGTCCTCATCCGGCTCCGAATAACCGATGGTCGGCGGTACGATGTTCTCCTTGAGTGCTAAAACTGCCGCAATCGCCTCTACTGCACCTGCCGCACCCAACATATGTCCGGTCATGGACTTGGTGGAGCTGATGCTGACCTTCTTTGCATTCTCTTCGCCATATGCCGCCTTGATGGCAAGGGTTTCGGTCTTGTCATTTAACGGGGTACTGGTTCCGTGTGCATTGATATATACATCGGTTTCCTCTGCCATTTCTGCTTCTGTGATTGCCTGCTTGATTGCCGCCGCAGCGCCAGATGCATCGGGAGCCGGAGCAGTCACATGGTAAGCATCACAAGTAGAGCCGTAACCGCAGACCTCAGCATAAATCTTTGCACCACGGGCAACTGCGTGTTCATATTCTTCCAAAATCAAGGTTCCTGCACCCTCACCCATGATAAAACCGCTTCTGTTTTTATCAAACGGAATAGATGCCTTTGCAGGGTCCTCTCCGGTGTGCAATGCCATACAGTTTACAAAGCCTGCAACTGCCAACGGTGTGATAGATGCTTCGCTGCCGCCTGCAATCATGGCATCTGCATAGCCGTGCTTGATTGCCCGGTATGCTTCGCCAATGTTGGTAGTTCCGGTTGCACAAGCGGTTACCATTGCAACACACGGGCCTTTTGCTTCGTACTTGATTGCAATGTTTCCTGCCGCAATGTTACCAATCAGCTTCGGAATAAAATGCGGAGAAACACGCTTGGGGCCTTTTTCAATCAGCTTTGCATCTTCTTCGCAGAAGGTTTCAAAGCCACCGATTCCCGAACCGTAGTAAACACCAAACCGTTCCGGTGCTACGGTGCCTAAGATTCCACTATCCTTTAATGCTTCGTCGGTTGCGACCATTGCATACTGCACAAACGGGTCCATCTTTCTGGATTCGCCCTTTTCCAGATATTCATTGATGTCAAAATCCTTTAATTCTGCCGCTAATTTTGCCTTTAATTCTGAGGTGTCGAATTTAGTAATCGGTGCAATACCGTTGACACCATTCTTTGCATTTTCCCAAAAAATCTTTGCGTTATTTCCAATCGGTGTCACTGCACCGATTCCTGTTACAACTACTCGTTTCATATATATAATTCCTTTCCAAAATTGATTGAAATACATAAGTATTTGTCTGGACTTTTTTACATCTCTTTATATTGCCAGTCCGCCGTCAATCCTTATCGTTTCACCGGTGATATAGTCCGCCGCATCACTTGCTAAAAACGCAACCAGCTTTGCAACCTCCTCCGGTTTTCCGACACGTTTTTGCGGAATGGTTGCAAGAATCTTTTCATCGGTCTTGAATTTTTCCGTCATATCGGTATCAACAAATCCCGGCGCTACTGCATTACAGCAGACATTTCTGGAAGCAAGCTCCTTTGCAACAGTCTTGGTTAAGCCAATCAGTCCGGCTTTGGATGCCGCATAATTCGCCTGCCCGGGGTTGCCAATCAACCCGGCAATTGAGGTGATATTGATAATTTTTCCGTAACGTTTTTTTATCATGCCGGAGGCGGTGTGACGAATCAGATTGAACGCACCCTTTAAATTCACATCAATCACACTGTCAAATTCATCTTCCTTCATGGAAAGCATCAGCTTATCCTTGGTGATGCCAGCATTGTTGACTAAAATATCAACCGTTCCCAATTCTTCGGAAACCTTTTTTACCAGCTCTGCCGTCTGTGTAAAATCAGCAACATTACATTGATAAATCCGGCACTCTGCGCCCGCTTCTTCTACAAGCTTTTTGGTTTCCTCTGCCGCATCCTGATTACCGCTATAAACAACTGCAATCTTGGTAACCTGCTTGGAAAGCTCTACACAAACCGCTCTGCCGATTCCCCGGGAGCCTCCGGTTACGAGTGCTACCATATCCTTTTTCATACTCCGGTCACCGCCTTTACAACCTCTTCCAACAGTTCTGCACTATCAACGTTATAAACCGTTGCTTCGGGCAGGATTTTCTTGACCAATCCGCTCAACACCTTGCCGGGTCCAACCTCGATAAAGGTGTCAATTCCGTCTTCTGCCATTGCACGCACAATTTCCTTCCAACGAACCGGATGGTTAATCTGCTCGGGCAGGATTTTTGCAACATCCTGCTGATACGGCTTTGCATGATAGTTTGCATATGCCAAGAGCTTCGGTTCGGTGATTTCGTATTCTGCAAGCACGTCGGAGAACTGCTCTGCCGCACTGTTCATAAACGGAGAATGGAATCCACCGCTTACTGCCAATGCACGGCATCTGCCACCCTGTGCCTTGATTTCTTCTTCAAATGCCGGGAGTGCATCCTTTCTGCCCGCAACCACCAGCTGACCGTCACAGTTATAGTTGACCGGATACACACCGTCCACCTTACTGCAAGCCGCCTCTACCGCTTCGTCCGAGAGCTTCAGAACTGCACTCATGCCGGTTTCTACCTGCTCGGTTGCTTCCTTCATAAGTCTTGCACGTTCGCACACAATGCGGAATCCGTCTTCGCAGGAATATGCACCTGCAAATGCCAATGCGGCAATTTCTCCCAAGGAAAATCCTGCCACTGCCGCCGGCTCAACACCCTTTGCACGTAGCTCCAATGCCGCCGCCAAATCCAACAAATACAAGCACGGCTGTGCGTTGATGGTCAGAGATAATTCTGCCATTTCACCTTCAAACATCTGCTTTTGTGTCCCTGGGCGTTGTTCCTCTGCAAAATCAAATAAGCTTTTGGTTGCTCCGCCCAATTCATACAGTGATTTTCCCATACCGGGGTACTGTGCCCCCTGTCCTGCAAAAATAAATGCTATTTTACCCATTTTCCTGCTCCATTCAATACGTTTTCTGTTTCTTCAAAAATTTCCCGAATCATTTCCTCGGCGGTCTGTTCCCGGTCAACCATACCGGCAATCTGACCTGCCAAGAAGCATCCGTGTGCCTCGTCACCGTCGATGACTGCTTTTCTGAGCGATCCAACACCGAATTCCTCTAATGCTTCATCCGCAATATTGGAGTATTCCAGCTTCTGATACTCTCTGGAATAAGGTGTTTTGATGCTACGAACCGGATGTCCTAATTTCTTTCCGGTCACGATGGTGGAAATATCACTTGCCTTTAAAATCTTCTTTTTGTAGTTTTCATGCACACTGCATTCCTTTGCAACCAAAAACCGGGTTCCCAACTGAACACCGCAAGCACCTAACATCAGGCACGCCGCAACTCCACGTCCGTCCCCGATGCCACCTGCCGCAATCACCGGAATGGAAACTGCATCCACCACCTGCGGAACAAGGGAAAGAGTTG
>SVJN01000138.1 GCA_015068965.1 Oscillospiraceae bacterium | reverse complement strand
CAAAATTTGCTCATTTTAATATGAGTTTAATTTTGTGTACCAAAAATTTAATAAATTTTCACAATATCACAAAAAGGACCTCAATCAGAGATCCTTTTTGTAATTTAGGGACTTTTTAAACAGCCCCATTTTTCTTCGCCTTTCGGCGAGTGGTATTACTTTTAGCAGTTTTATTCGCCCTCATAAACAGAACGCTTCAGAACCCCGATATACGGAAGGTTGCGGAACAGCTCCTGATAATCCAGACCGTAGCCAACCACGAACTCATCCGGAATACAGATGCCGGAATATTCCACCTCGACATCGGTAACGCGGCGTTCCGGCTTATCTAAAATAGTGCAGATGCGAACTGATTTCGGATTACGCTCCTGCAGTAATTTCTTCAATTTATTCAGGGTATTTCCGCTGTCGATAATATCCTCAATAATCAGAACATTCATCCCCTCGATATCAACCGACAAATCCTTTTTGATATTGATAAAGCCGGAGGAGGCAGTACCTGTGCCGTAGCTGGAAACCTGCATGAAATCTAAGGTAACCGGCATAGTCAGATGCCGCATCAGGTCAGAGGCGAATACCAGACTGCCTTTTAGGATAATTGCCAGAAGAATCGGCTCGTTTCCATAATCCCGGTTGATTTGCTCCGCTAAACGGAAAACAGTTTCCTGCAGATGTGTTTCAGAGACCAGAATCCGGTCGATGCTTTCGTGTAATAAATTGCTTTCCATAATCATTTCCCCCTCTTTTATCGGTTGCATAATTTAAAAAAGTTCTGAAGTATGCTCGTACTTTTTGGTGTCAGTGACGAGTTTAAGTAAAAATTGATGCCATAGACTTTTCCCGGTGCCGGTAGATATTCCACCGCAATGATTTCGCCCGATTCCGAGCGGGACACGCATCCCAGAACCGGAGGAAGTCCGAGGTCCGAAACGGTAGCAGGTGTTCCCCGACAGATGGAAATCACACGTTCCAAATCATAGTAGAGCGGTGTTTCCGGGTTGATAACTGCAAGCTCTTGCTTGCCCTCGGCACAGTTTTCCAGCATTTGAAGCTCTCCGCCAAATGCAGAAATCAGACTTTCAAAGCCATCTAACACAGCAAGCACAGCAATATTTTTTTCTGCAGCGGTGCGGATGGCATCAGCGGCAATCATACTGCTCTCGTTTACAATGATTCCGGACACTTCGTCCAAATCAAATTCTCCGGAAACGGGGCATTCAAACTGCTGGAAGAAATCCAACTGCTCTTTTTCACCAATATATCCTATCATAAAAATCTCCTTTTGTGAAAAATCACTTGAAATTATCGGGTGATTTTGTTATAATATGATAAAACTTCTTTTGTTGTAGTTTTTCTGTTTTATCAAAGATTTGATATAGATAGTTCTTATTATAACAAAAATAATTACAAATTTCAAGATTTTTTCGTAGATTGTGAAAAAAATAGTCGAGGAGGCAACCATGAAGGCTTTGGTTTTATCGGTCAGAGCAGGCTACGGACACCATTCTACCGGGCAGGCTGTGATGAGGGAATTGGAACAACGCGGTTTTGTTTGTGAAATGCTGGACACCTTTGAGTATATCAATCCGCATCTTGCAAATTCCATTTCGGACGGATATTTATTTTCTACCAAATATCTCTCGGAGGCTTACGGAAAAGCTTACAGCCTGCTGGATAAGCGGGAGGAGCGTTATGGCAGACGGTCGCTGATGACCATTCTTTCTAAAATCGTATCGAACAAGCTCAAGGAGTATTTTGACGATTACCAGCCGGATATTGTCATCGGAACGCACAGCTATGCCTGTCTTCTGATGACCTATCTGCAGGAGAAGGGAATCATCACCTGCAAGACCTACGGTATCATCACCGATTTTACAGTACATCCGTTTTGGGAAAGCACCGGAATTGATTACTATGTCACGCCCGATGCACTTTTGAATCAGCAGATGGGAAAAAAAGGTATTCCGGAGGAAAAAATTCTTCCCTACGGCATCCCGATTAAGGAAAAGTTCTACCAGAAGCAGAATCAGAAAGAAGCAAGAAAAGCACTCGGAATCGAGGACAAAACCACAGTTCTGGTGATGATGGGTTCGATGGGCTTTGGTAACATGGAGAAGAATCTGCGTGCGTTAGACACATTGAAGCTGGATTTTCAGATTTTATGTGTCTGCGGAAACAACGAAAAAATGAAGTGTTCGCTGGAGGAAATCGAGTGGAGCAAGTCTGTTTATGTTTATGGCTTTGTGGATAATGTGGATGTGATGATGGATGCATCCGACTGCATCATCACCAAGCCGGGCGGACTCACCACCTCGGAGTTTATGGCGAAGGGCTTGCCGGCTATTATCTTAAATCCCATCCCCGGTCAGGAGGAGCGGAATATGGAGTTTTTAGTCAATAACGGTGCGGCAATGATGGTAACTCCGACCTTCCCGATTGACGAGGCGGTGTACGAGCTGTTAAAATACCCCTGGCGTGTTGAATTATTGAAGGAATCGGTGGCACGGCTTGGAAAGCCGGATGCAACGAAACGGCTTTGTGATTTTATGATAGAGCATAGAGAATAAATAAAAAAATTCTGCTCATCCTAAGGAAAAAAGGAGGGGCAGAATGGATTATTTGCTTTATTTTTACATTTACTCATTTTTTGGCTGGGTGTTGGAGACCTTGTATGCCTTCATCCGGACAAGAAGATTTTGCTCAAAGCAGACACTCCTGCGGACGCCGATGTGTCCAGTCTATGGTCTGGGTGCGGTGCTGATGCTGTTGTGCCTGTCACGGGAGTCAGGTGTCCTGCTGATATTTTCCGGCGGCTTCTTTCTGGCAAGCAGTACGGAATATCTGATTGCGGCGATTTATGAAGAACACTTCGGGGTAAGGTGCTGGGATTACCGTAACCATATCGGGAACCTGCATGGCAGAGTGTGTGTCGGCTTTTCGCTTTGCTGGGGTGTGATAGCGGTGCTGTTTCTGACCGTTCTGCATCCGGCAATTGAATCGACGGTCGCCGGGCTTTCGACTTCTTATGAAACGGTTCTTGTGACCTTTTTGAGTGTGTGGGTTGTCGCTGATATGAAGAAAACGGCGGCAGAGCTTGTAAAATTTTCGCATGGAGAGGAAAATCAGGCGGAAAAATGCTTTTGGTTTTTGTCAAAAGTATCATAATCTTTGAAGTTTACAAAGTGTTTAAAAAATTAGTATTGATTTTTGTGAAAAAAAGTGGTATAGTAATATAGATGTTTTATTTTTTTATGATAGAAGGGAGACTCTGTTATGAGTGAGAGACAAAGCAAAAAAATCAGAAAGGCAAATCCGCAGACAGAACAGAAGGCACCGAAGGATAAAGGCACTGTAATTTTTAATATCGTTCTGGCGGCAATTGTGGTTGCATTTGTAGGCTTGGGTGGCTATGCAATCGGCTCTAAGTACATTCCGCGTTATTTAGAGCAGGTGGAAGCACAAAAGCAACAGGCAGAACAGTCCAAGACTGTCAAGGATGTTATGAAGGAGAAGGATTTTGCCGCAGTTGAGGATTTCAAAAAGGAATACGGCATTGCAGACGATGTTGAAGTAACCGAAGACGGTGCTGCACTGGGTTATGCGGCAGCTATGACAGCAGAGGGTTATGCAAAGTACATGGATATGACCTTTGAGGATTTGAAGGCACAGTACGAATTGGGTGATGCAGTCACCGCTGATATGAAGTGGGAGGATGCAATCAACTATATGCCGTCCGATGTAGCTGTTAAGGAAATGTTCGGCATGGATTTTGCAACCTTCAAGACACAGCTTGGCTTGCCGGAGGAAATCACCGAGGATACACTCTGGAGTGAAACCGCCGCTGCAATGGAAGCAATCAGTGCTCAGGCTGCAGAAGAAGCTCCGGCAGAAGAAGCACCGGTAGAAACACCGGTTGAAGGAACAGAGGAAGTGACAGAAGAATAATGAAAAACCCAAAGGAAGAAAAAGGTATTTTCTACACACTGGGGGAAGAAATTTTTAATTCGGTATCGCATGGGGTTGGCGTGCTTTTGAGTGTTGCAGCACTGACCTTGTTGATTGTGTTTGCGGCATGGAAAAGCGACGGCTACGGGATGGCGAGTGCATTGGTTTATGGAATCTCTTTGATTATTCTGTATTCCATGTCAATGGTTTATCACATTGTGCAAAGCCCGAAGGCAAAGCACGTTTTGCGGATATTTGACCATTGCTCCATCTTTATTCTGATTGCAGGAACCTACACGCCATATCTGTTGATGTGTATGCGCAACGCCCTTGGCTGGACGATGTTCGGCCTGATCTGGGGCATGACGGTTATCGGAATTTTATTGAATGCAATCGGACTGGAGCGATTTTCCAAGGTATCGCTGGTCTGCTATGTGCTGATGGGGTGGGGGATTGTCTTTACCATCCGACCGATTGCACAGCAGGTAGGAACCCAAGGAACGGCTCTGCTGGTTGCAGGTGGTATTGTCTACACGCTGGGCATTATATTTTATGTATTGAAAAAATATCGGTATATGCATTCTGTCTGGCATTTGTTTGTGCTGGGCGGAAGTGTGTGCCACTATTTATCAATCTTATGTTATGTACTACCAAGGTAAAAGTATAATGCAAAGTGTAAAGTGCAGAATTATGGTAGAAAAGCTTTGTTTTTTTAAATAGAATGAAGAAATGCATGAGCATTTTTACAATCATTTTGCATTTATCATTTTGAATTTTGCATTGCGATTGCAGCTTGCAATCGCACAAGGTAATGAGAAAGGGAGAAAAGTTATGAACGAGAACGAAAACAAGAATCTGTTTGAAGAGACAGAAGAAACAGTTGCAGAAGAAACAACTGAGGTTGTAGAAGAAGTTGCAGAAGAAGTAGTAGAAGAAGCTACCGAAGATGCATACGAAGAAGCAGGCGAGGAAGCAGAAGAAGCTACAGAGGAAGCTTATGAAATGGAAGAAGCTGTTGTCGAAGTAAATCCGTTGGAAGCAAAGCTCAAGAAGGTAAAGACCTCTGCAATCATTGCATGGGTGCTGGTTGCAATTCTTGCCTTGTTCGATTTTGGCTACTACTATACACAGATTTACAACAAGTACAATCATATGGGTTATCTGGATATCAACGGTATGACCATTGGTGATGTTGCGGCAAGCAGCGGTATGTCCTTTGAAGAGTTCAAGGAGCAGTACGGTCTGCCGGCAGATATGAAGAAGAGTACCAATATGAATGCGGCTCAGAACCTCATTCCGGTGAAGAAGATGCTGGAAATGTACAATTCTGATTTAGAAACCTTGAGAGATAGATATCACTTCTCTGAAGAAATTACTGAGGATAACACCTGGGGTCAGGCTTTGGAATCTATGGCGTTGAGAGATTATGTCGGTGAAGATTACTTTGAAGAATTCAAGACAGAATATGCTCTGGGCGAAGAGATTACTTTGGATACCAAGTGGGGCGAAATCAGAG
>SVJN01000137.1 GCA_015068965.1 Oscillospiraceae bacterium | reverse complement strand
GCATAGTGCTTGCTTTGATTGTGATGTACGATGCCGCAGGTGTCAGAAGAGCGGCAGGACAGCAAGCAAAGATTCTGAATAAGATTGTAGACACCTGGGGAAAAGAGGACTATAAGCTGACAGAAAAGCGCCTGAAAGAGCTTTTGGGACATACACCCAAGGAGGTTGTTGTCGGAGCGATTTTAGGCGTGATTATCGGATTGATTAGACATTTTTAAAAATTGTCGCCGTGTAACGGTTTTATAGGAAATGTTAACTAAGGTAGAAGGGATGTTTAAAAAGTCAAATCGACTTTTCAAACATCCCTTTTGTTATGGATGAAAATAAAATATTCCCGTTATTCCTTGTATTGGTATTGTTCTTTGGTGCCTTCCCGATATTTTTTCGTTGTCATCCCGGTATACTTTTTAAAAAGCCGATAGAAGTATTTTTCATCGGTAATTCCGAGCAATTCCGCAATGTCCGAAATGGGTTTTTGTTGTTGCAATAGCTGTTTTGCAAGTGAAATCTTTTGCAGATTGATAAAATCCACCGCACTATAACCTGTAACAGATTTAAAAATACGGCTGAAATATCCCACAGAAATTCCGAGCGACCCGGCAATATCGCCTACAGAAATTTTTTCGTTTAAGTGCAGGGCGATATATTCGGAGGCTTTGTTGCAGTAAGCCGTTTCGGCAGGCGTGATGGTTACTTCTTCTGAGAAGGTTGCCTGACGGATGCTTTCATAGGTCAGGACGGAGAGCAACGAAAAGAAATCCGAAAGACAGGAAAGCTGTTGCGGATTGTTATGCATTGCAAAATTTAAAATGATATTCTGAATCAGCGCTTCGATTTTTTGGAGCGTCTTTTTTTCGGTCACAACATCGGGAATAATTGCCATTGCCGGATGCTTCAACTCTTGTGAAAAATTGGATTTCCAGCATTGAATCACTTCGTTTTCACAAAGCTCCGAAAAATGAAAAGGGGCAGTTATGCCGAAGGTGATATGGCGGTGAAACGGTGCATTGCTGTAGCTGGTATGGCTTTGTGAATAAAAGGAAGGGTGGAAATAGGGTGCATAAAAATGCTGATGTGTTCCGTCTTCATAATCGACCGATACATCGCCTGTTTCCACTAAACTGAATTCGATTCGGTTCTCTTTGGGTGAAAAGTGAAACCGATAGGATGTTGTTTCGTAAGAATGTGCAAAGGTAATTTCCGGAATTCCGTCAAAAATAACTTTAAAGAACTTCATGAATCACGCCTCCTTTTTTAAAAATATATCACGATTGTCCACCTTTGTCAAGATAATGTGTTTACGCAAAAACAAAAAAATCCTATAATGAAAGAAATAGGGAGGTGGATTTTTATGGCAGATTTGGAAGCGTTGAAACGGGAAGTCGACAATCCTGATGTTGAAAAGCTCAAATCAATCGGCGATATTCTCTATTATAGAGGGTATCGGGAGCATTATCGGGATTCTGCGGTAATTTCCCGTGCTTATGCACTTGCCAATGTGTTTACGGAGCATAAAAAACATATCTATGAAAATGACTTAATTCTCGGCTCTGTGGTAGGCAGACATTTGCCGGAGGGAGCTTTTTCGCAAGCGGAGGCGGATTATGCCAAAAAGATTGTGCAAAGCTACGGACTGGTATCATTTCAGGGCGGAGTGGATCATTATACACCGGATTTTGAAACTTTTTTGGAGCTTGGTGTTGGCGGTGTGCTGGAAAAAATTGAACGCTCCCTGGAAAGATATCAGGGGGAGAAAGAAAAAACAGAATTTTTAACTGCCGCAAAAATCTCGATGTCGGCTTTTTCTGATATGATTTTATCATATGCAGAAGCGGCAGAAAAAAAGGCAGAAGCTTCTGAAAATCGGGAACAACTGCAAAAGGCTGCTGCAGTTTGCCGAAAGGTTGCAACACAAAAGCCGGAAACCTTTTATGAGGCGCTTCAGCTTGTCTGGATGATTCATCTGAGCTTTTTATATGAGCAACGCTACGCCATGGCATTAGGGCGGATGGATCAGTATTTGTATCCGTTTTACGAACAAGATATCCGGACAGGGATATTAGATGATGAAAAAGCGGTGGAATTATTTTCTTTCATGCTATATAAGATAGATGAAAGACGCCTGATTCCGGAAGAACCCGGTTATGTTGGCGGAAGTGATGTGGTCAATATTTGTATCGGCGGATTGAAACGGGACGGAAGTGATGCAACCAATCAGCTTTCCGGCTTGTTGATTGAGGCGGTCAGACGGTGTAACATTTCCGGCCCGAATCTGACGGCAAGAATGCATCAAAACACGCCCGATTGGTTCTGGGATGCCTGCCTTTCTCTGATTGCAACAGGACTCGGATATCCGGCTTTGACCAATGATGAGGCAACTGTTCCTGCTTTGGCAGAATGTGGCTACCCGATAGCAGATTGCCGGGATTATTCGATGGTGGGATGCCTGGAAGCATTTATGAGCGGAAAACAGCCTCCCTGGTCGGACGGACGCTATAACACACCTAAATATGTAGAACTTGCAATCAATAACGGCATATGTATGCAAACGGGTGTGGCTATCGGACCTGCAACAGGACGGGCAGAGGAGATGCATTCCATGCAGGATTTTATGGATGCCCTGGTTAAGCAGATGGAGTTTGGGGTGTATGAACAGTTCCGAATTTATGAAAATGAAAACCGCAGATACCATCCGATACAATATGCCCAGCCGTATCTTTCCTGTTATTGTCGGGATTGTGTCGAGCGGGGCAGGGATATCAATGACGGGGGTGCGGTTTATCCGACTGTTTACGGATTGGGTTGCATGGGAATTGCAACGGTCGCAGACTCGCTCGCAGCGATAGAAAAGCTTGTGTTCTGCGATGGGACGCTTACACTTTCGCAATTGCGTGATATTCTGATTTGTAACTTTGAAGGCTATGAGGATATCCGCAGAAAGCTGTTAGAAGCACCGAAATACGGAAATGACGATGATTTTGTAGATAAGTATGCGGTTTGGTATCTGGATATTCACGCAGAGTTGTTCCGTCCGTTAAGAACCAAGGATGGCGGAAGGGTGTATATTGCGATTGCATCTAATACCAACAACATTCCCGCAGGGCTTGAGGTTGCGGCAACACCGGACGGCAGGAAAAATCGGGAACCGCTGAGCGATGCGGCATCCCCGATGCGGAATATGGATCGAAGCGGTCTGACCTCCACGATTTTATCCACATCAAAGCCGGATTTTAAAAAGGTGGCGTGCGGTTCTGTTATGAATCAGAAATTTACCTCAGAGCTTTTGATGAACCCTGAAAAAAGGGAAAAGGTGAAAGCTTTATTAAAGGTTTATTTTCAACGAGGGGGACAGGAAATCCAAATCAACACCGTTTCGAAAAAAACATTGCTGGATGCGAAAAAGCATCCGGAAAAATATCAGAATCTTGTGGTACGGGTTTCGGGTTTCAGTGCGTTTTATCATAAGCTATCGGAAGAAGTAAAGGAAGATATTCTGCAAAGGACAGAAAAAAACGAATAAAATAGAAGGAGTGTATTTTTATGAAAGCAAAAGCAGCAGTATATGTGGGAGCAAACCAACCATTTGAAATCAGAGAATATCCTCTGACGGCACCGCAAAAAGGATATGCGAAAATGTCTTTGATTGCAAGCGGTGTTTGCGGAACGGATATCCATATCCATAACGGAAATTTGAGTTTTGCAGGTTCACAGATTATCGGGCATGAATTTGTGGGCAGAATTGAAGAAATTTCAGAAAGTGATGCAAATCAATACGGGTTGCAGGCAGGGGATGCTGTGATTTCGGATATTGCCTGCCCTTGCGGGGAGTGCCTGTTGTGTCGGACAGGGGATGATGCCAATTGTGTGAATATGAAAGTCACCAACGGCGGAAATCCGGAGGAAGCACCGCATTTTCACGGCGGATACGGAGAATATAGCTATGCACCGGTTGAAAATCTGATTCGGGTTCCCGAATCGGTAAATCCGAAAGCGGCAGCCGTATTTGCTTGCCCCGGTCCGACCGCAATTCATGCATTCTCGTTGGCAGAACAGGCAAATTGTCATTTGAAAACAGCAAAGGTTGCCGTTGTGCAAGGCTTTGGACCGGTCGGAAGCTTTGCATTGTTATATCTGGCAAAGATGAGAGTTCAAAAAATTGTTCTGATTGCAGGCACAATGGATGAGAAGAAAAGAGCATTGGCTTATCAATTGGGTGCAACTGATATCTATGATTTGCGAGATGATTATGAATGTGTCATCAAAAAGGACATCCTTGCAATGAGCGAAGGCTTGGGGGCAGATTTAGTGTTTGAAGCATCCGGAAATCCGGCGGCAATTCCGATGGGAATTGACCTGTTGCGGAATCGTGGTGTTTACTTGGTTCCCGGGCAGTATTCCAATAGCGGCGGGATTGAAATTCAACCGCAATTGATTACCTTTAAAGCCTTGCAGATTATCGGCTCTTCGCAGTATTCTATGGTAGATGTTCGGAAATATGTGGAATTTTTGGAAAAGAATCCGGATTTGGAAGAAGCAATTTTGTCCTTGGCAACCGCTTATCGGGTGGAAGATGTGAATCAGGCGTTTGCGGATGCAAAGGCTCGGAAAAATATCAAGACTTTGTTGACAAAATAAGAGGTTGATTCTGTAGGGAAATGTTCAAAATGAGACGGGAAAATTGTTTTATGCTGTATAGGAAATTGCGTTTTTTAAAAAAGTATGATATAATAGAAAATGAGTCAAAAATGACATAACAAAAAGAGGTAGTGCAAAACCTCGGATAATGTTATTAAATTTTTGCTTTCTCCGTTAATTGAAAGTTGGTGCCTTGTGGTTTTGTGAAAATGGTTTAAAGTATTAAGAAGAATTGCCCCAAGATTTGAATTTTTCAAAAAACGGAGTGCCGTTAAGGCAAATTTGAAAAAGAGTCATTTTATGACCGCACTTGCACAAGAGAGGGTCGAAATGAAATGACAGGGAAATAGACGTTCTCCATGAATTGCGAAGTGTATGGAAACGTCTTTTTTCTTTTGAAATAAACAAACGTAATTTATTCTCATGTTTATGATGTTTGGCATAAATGCCGTAATAACGAATCATCTTAAAATGTTTTTCGGGTATGTGGATAATTAGCTTTTTGATGAAGTCAACGGCAGAAACAGTTTCAGTAATTAAATTGTTGTCTTCGTGGCGGTTGTAGTGGAAAGTGACATTTTCGCCGTCATAATTATCAATTCTTGAAGTGGCAATAACAGGTCTGCCAAGATATCTTCCGATATATTTTAAAACATCCTGATTGTTTGTAAGAGTAGGTTTAGCATATACATAGAAACCGTTAGGACAATGCTTGTAGATGTAAGATTTAACTTTTTTAAAAGATTTGCCGATATGAGCTTCAAGATAATTCAATAAAGTAAAACGAAAAGATTTACGAAGTAGTTCATAATGAAAATGTTTAACGG
>SVJN01000136.1 GCA_015068965.1 Oscillospiraceae bacterium | reverse complement strand
GTAGCTTCCGGGAATCAAGAAATTCACAGACACAACGCCGTCAGCATAGGTTACAACGTGTCGGGCAAATTCTGTCATTGCGATTCCACAGTTTTCGGTACAGCACCACCAAGCCTCCGAGACACCGGTGTCGCCGTAGCCGTTTGGTGTTAAATCCCGATGTCCGAAGCCGCCGGTTATGAATTGGTTGAAATATAACGCATTCCATAGGATGTTTTCTGCGGTTTCATAGGCAGAATCGTCCTGATTCAGAAAACCTGCGTTCAGATTTACCATCAGCCAGTCGCCAACAGAACAACCTTCGTTCCGGAAAGAGCGGGGAAATACTTCGGCAATGCCACCGTCTGCCATTTCATACTCTTCTTCGATGATTCGCTTTCTGATCGCTTCGACCTGCTCATTCCATTGCTTGTTTCCGGTTGTGATGCTCCAGGCTTGCACACCACGCAGAGTTGTTAAAAAGCTGTGAGAATGAACATGATACGGAGCGGGAATATAAGAACTCAGCGATTGGAAAAATTCCAGATACTTTTCGTCCATGGTTGCCTTGTATAAAAAGGCAAATGCCTCAAAAATCCAGGTAATAAAGGTTTCCGGCCCTTTTTTGCAGGCGGCTTCGATTTTTGCCTGATTTCCGATTACAATATCCGCAATACAGCAGGCTGCATCCAATGCCCGGGAATCCTTTGTCAGCCGATAGTAGCGCATGAGCCCCGGAAGTATTTTGCTTGTTCCAGCGGCGATGTGCCCGGTGTCACGGTCGGATGCGGAGGTTGTGTTTCCAAGGTATTTACCCGGCATACCGCATTTGCGCTGGTTGTTTAAAATTCTTGTAAACAACTCCGGCAATCTTTCGTCATAAATTCCGTCAATGCCGTCGGCACTGCTTAAAAATTCTAACGTTCTGCCACTCAAATCACCGTCGCACCAATGTGCGTGCCGACTGCTTTGCTCCGGACGTTCTAAATCCATCATGATAAAATTCATATCGTCCATGGGGTATTTCTGTGTACGTTCTCTTGCCAAACCAATACGGAAGGATAGTTGGGATTTTCCGAGTTTTGGAATTGCTTTGATTGCACATTTCATGCTTATCATCCTCTCATGCTTTTCCGCCCTCCGGCAAGAAAAAGATTTGTTGATTTTGTTAGCAATTATTATAACATAGATTGCGTAAAAATAAAATGAAAGTCTTTTTGATTTTTCATGTACTTTTTTTGGAAATTTTTGATAGGAAATGGTTGAAACGTAAATGAAAATATGATATAATAGATTGAATTATTGTATCATAAAATCAGCATGATAATTTGCATGAATTTGGTCATATTATAAAGGAAATAAACTAAAGGGAGATTGCTATGCAGGATATCAAAGAATTAGAGGGGTTGGAAAAGGAATTAAAAAAGGAGCTTCGTGAGTTGGGTGGACTGGTTGAGGTGTTCCCGGAGATGAAGCAGGTTTATGAGGAGCAAATCAAGCTTTTCAAAGAACTGCAAAAGCAGATTCAAACCGCAGAGCAGACAAAGGTTGGTTTGTTCGGCAAAGGCTCCAAGCAGAAAAAGGAAGCCGAAGCAGCCATAGAAGAAGCAGAGAAACGCATGGAGGAGCTTTCGGAAAAAATTCGGGAATATCGTGAGATGCTCACGCCTGTACCAACGATTTCGGTGGAGCGGAAAAAAGAATTATCAGAGCTTGCGACAGCCGGCAGGTTAAAGGAAATCGAGGCGCTGGAATATGAAGAGCTGGCATACTGCTTAGTCGCAACGCTCGGCATTTTAGAGCAGATACAAAAGGCGGAAAAGAAGGATGAAATTTCGCAAAAACGTTTTTCCGACCAGGTGCAGAAGCTACAGATGAAAGTAGCAGAGGGGTTAAGAAGTAAGGAAACAGTTTATGTGGCATTTTCTCCGGCAACCCGTTGCCCGTATTTGGATTTGAGAGAGCAACAGAATCAGAGCTGTCTCTGGGTGTTTACCAAGGAGGAATATGCTAAGAATTGCAAGTTCCATTTTGCAAAGGAATATATCTTTATGGATGTTGTGGAAGTAAAAAAAGAGGCGTTGCAGGAGTTTGCTAAAAATCTGCCGCGTTGGGGCTTTAACTTCCTGATTCTGAATAATGGTGTACACAATCTGATGTTAAAGCTCGAAGCATGGATTGGAACGGTCAATTATTCCTGCCCGATTAATCCGAAGCTGTACACACGCAGATTTGATTTCTTCCAGGCATTGTTGAGCTTTAACAAGGTTCCACAGACAAACCATACTTTATATGAAAAGTATCATAATCCAATGCTCATTAAGGCGAAGGAATCGGTGATGCTCTATGAAATGTCGCAGGCGCAGTATTCGGTTGTTATGAAAACGGTGGTGCAGAAGGATGCAACCGGCAAGGAGGTCGAAATGACCGAAATTCCGACCAGCATTAAGGACGAGCAGAGATTTTTGCTGATTTTTACCGATATGCTGGAATTTACCATCTGGCAGAAGGTTTCGGGATTCCAGCCCGAGGCAGGAAAAACCATTGCGAAAACCCTGAATTTCGATGGAATCTGTACCTTGGCAAAGGAAACCGGAGCAGATTTTGTATTAGATGCCGCAGGTTGGCAGTTACAAATCAATGAAACACATAGAAATGCAGTCAACCAAGTGGCACAACAGATTGCAGAATTGAAGAAAAAAGAAGAGAAAAAATCGTAAAACGGAGCTTTCAGATTGCAAAGAATATGGAATAAAATTCGGATGGTGGTCCGGAAAATCAGCGATGATGAAGTGACGGTATATGCGGCACAAGGGTCCTTTTATCTGATGATATCTTCCATCCCCTTTATCATGCTTTTGCTGGCGGTATCGCAGTTTATTCTGCCTCTTTCCGAAACGGATGTGCTTCGGTTGATGCAATCGGTTCTGCCAAGGCGGATGCACGAATTCGGAGGGGTTCTGATTGATGAGGTGTTTGCGAAAGAGCCGGGACCTTTGGTATCGGTTGCGGCGGCAACAACACTTTGGACAGCATCCCGGGGGATGGCGGCAATTGAGCGGAGTATCAGGCGGGTATATCAGCTTAGGCAAAACCGATTCTTTCTTTTGGAGGTGCTTGGCTCGATTATCCGGACGCTGATTCTGATTTTTGTGTTGCTTTTTACTCTTGCGGTGCTGGTGTTCGGAACGAGACTGTTAGCAATGCTTCCGGAATCGGTGCGGATTCTTTCCTATCTTCGCTATCCGGCAAATCTTGTGATTCTGACCTTATTTTTTGCGAGCATCTATCACGGATTTTCTGCTGGGAATATGCGGTTTTTACAGCAATTGCCCGGTGCGGTGTTTACGGCGGTGGGATGGATTGTATTTTCGTGGGCGTTTTCGGTCTATATCAGCCACTTTGCCAATTATTCTTATATCTATGGAAGCCTTGCGGCATTGGTGCTACTGATGCTATGGCTGTATGCTTGTACAATGATTCTGCTTTTGGGTGCAGAATTGAATATCTTATTAAAAACAAAAGTCCTGTTTGGAAAGGAATGAAAAACCAATGATAAGCTTTATCGGAAACGGAAATATGGGAAAGGCAATCCTCGGCGGTATACTCTCAACACCGGAGTACCGTCCCGAAATGATAACGGTTTCGGATTGTAATCAGGAAGGGTTAGAGGAAACCAGAAAGAAATTTGGTGTTGGCGTTACAACCGACAACAAGGAGGCGGCGCAAAAAGCCGATATCCTGCTTTTGTGTGTCAAGCCGCAGATTCTTTATTCTGTCATTGCGGAGATTCGGGATGTTGTGAATGAGGAATGTCTGATTGTTTCGATTGCCGCAGGTCAGTCGATGGATCAGATAGAGGCGGCATTCGGCAGAGAAATGAAAATTGCAAGGGTAATGCCCAACACACCGGCGTTAGTGGGTGCCGGAATGTCGGCAATTGCAACGAATTTGTATGTAACCGGTGAGGAGTATCAGACGTTAGGGGAGATTTTCGGAAGCTTTGGAAAAACAGAGTTTATTCCGGAGCATCTGATGGATGCGGTGACTGCGGTAAGCGGCTCGTCTCCTGCATATATTTTTATGATGATAGAGGCGATGGCGGATGCGGCGGTTGCGGCAGGAATGCCACGGGCACAAGCCTATACCTTTGCGGCACAGGCAACCCTTGGTTCTGCGAAAATGGTGTTGGAAACCGGAATGCATCCGGGGGCGTTAAAGGATATGGTCTGCTCTCCGGCAGGAACCACGATTGAAGCGGTAAAGGCTTTGGAGGAATCGGGCTTCCGTGCCGCAATTATGAATGCCATGCAGGCCTGCGTGGAAAAATCAAAATCACTGTAACGGAGGAAGACAATGAATATCAGAGTATATTTAGACTGCCTGCAGGATGCCGGGTTGATTGTAAAAAAACAGATTACAAATGAAACAGAAATCAGTAAGGTGTCATACAATTCCAAGGATATTATAGAGGGAACGCTGTTTATCTGTAAGGGAATCCATTTTAAAGAGCAATACCTTCTCGACGCGATTGAAGAAGGTGCCTGCTGTTATCTTTCTGAGACAGAGTACAAAACGGATTGTGACTGTATCATTGTTTCGGATATCCGCCGTGCAATGGCATTGGTAGTCAATCTTTATTTTGAACATATCTGGGAAAAGATCAATCTGATTGGCATTACCGGAACCAAAGGCAAATCTACCACAACTTATTTTGTGCGTTATATTTTGGATGAATACTTAAAATCAAAGAATAAGCCGGCAAGTGCGGTGATTTCCTCGATTGATACTTATGACGGGGTGCAGAGCTTTGAATCGCATCTGACAACGCCGGAGCCGATAGAATTGCAGACGCACTATCAAAATGCGGTCAACAGCGGGATTGAATATCTGACGATGGAGGTCTCCTCGCAGGCTTTAAAGTATGACCGTGTATATGGGGTTGGATTTGATGTCGGATGCTTTTTAAATATTGGGGAAGACCATATCAGCGACATTGAGCATCCGGATTTTGATGACTATTTCCATTCCAAATTAAAGCTTTTTGCACAGGCAAAAACCGCTTGTGTCTGCATGGACAGTCAGTGTGCCGACGAGGTTTTGAAGGCAGCGCAGGTCTGCGAGCGTGTGATTACCTTTAGCTCAGAAAATCCGGAGGCGGATATTTATGCCTATAACATCCGCAAGGTGGAGAATGACACCGTTTTTATGGTGCGTACCTCGGAATTTGATAGTGAATTTGTGCTGACCATTCCAGGACTGTTCAATGTCCAGAATGCGTTGGCGGCAATCGCAATCAGTATGGCGCTGGGCATTCCTCAGCATGATATGTATGTCGGTCTGATGAAGGCACGTTCCTCCGGAAGAATGGAAATCTATTCCAATGTGGATAATAAGGTCATTGTCATTGTAGACTATGCCCACAATAAAATGAGCTTTGAAAGCTTGTATCAATCGGTTTTGAAGGAGTTCCCCGGAAGAAGAATCGCAACGGTGTTCGGTTGTCCCGGAAAAAAGGCGTTTGTACGCCGTCATGATTTGGGTGTTCTGTCCGGACAGTATTCCCAGATGGTCTATCTGACCGAGGAGGATGCAGGTGAGGAACCGATACGGGATATTTGTGAGGAGATTGCAACCCACGTGTCAT
>SVJN01000135.1 GCA_015068965.1 Oscillospiraceae bacterium | reverse complement strand
GAGGAAAATGCCATCCGTGGCATTACCTTTGAGGATATTTACTTAAACGGTGAAAAATCGACTGATGCAGATGCACTCAATCTTCGTCCCGAGGCATTTGTATATGATATGAAAATAAAGTAAAAAATTCTCTTATCTTTCTTGCCATACGGATAAGAGAAGCTTAAATAACAATTTGTGTCGGCGTATGGCGGCGGAATGGAGATTTTTATGCTACATTTTTTCGGAATATTATGCTCTGCAACATTGGATGTCATGCAAACTGCATTGACAAAAGGTTCTTCACAAGAAATTAACATAAAGCGGATGCTGTCCTTTAATCTTGTAAAAAGCATAACGGCACTTTTTGTGATTCTTTTGCTGTCCGGATTCTCCTTCCGGCTGCATATGCCTACCGTGCTTGCCGGAGGAATTTACGGTGTTCTGCTTTTTATCAGTCTGTGTTGCGGATATCTTGCTCTGCTTTCGGGCAATATGGCAATCACCTCTATCATCGTTTCCTATTCGATTTTGATTCCGGTTCTGTTTGGAACGATTCTTTTAGAGGAGCCCTTCGGGATTCTCCGGATAATCGGATTTATTCTGCTTCTGGTATCTATTACCACAATGAATGCAGTAAAAAGCACACAAAAAAACAAAAAATACTGGGGACTTTATACCCTGCTCACCTTTATCGGAAACGGTTTTTGTTCCGTCGTGCAAAAAACACACCAGACATTTTACCCCAAGCAGTTCTGTACAGAATTTATGACCGTCGCCTTTGTGGTAATCCTTCTGCTATTGCTTCTGTTTCTTCTGATTGGCTATGGCAGCTTTGAACGAGGTTCCTACCGCTCCGCCGCAGGTGCAGGAGCTTGTGTCGGTGCAGGATATTCACTGACATTGTTTCTGTCTGCTGTATTTCCTGCCGCAGTTCTTTTTCCGACTTTAGCAATCAGCGGTGCAATCTTGAATTGTCTGACTTCAAAAATACTGTTCAAGGAAAAATTAAAACCGATGCAGCTTCTTGCAATTGCAATCGGTGTCTGCTCGGTCATTTGCCTGCAGCTTTAACAAGGAGGACTTCTATGCGTATTACCATGAATGACATTGCAAAGAAATTGAATATCAGCGTCAACACAGTTTCCAAGGCACTAAACGGAAAAGCTAAGGTCAGCGATTCCTTGCGTGAAACGATTATAAAAACCGCTGAGGAAATGGGTTACGTCAAAAATCAGAATGCCGCCCGTCTTGCAACCAAGCCGTTAAAAATCGGTGTGATTATCTGCGGTTATGACAAAAACTACTATCAGTATACTTTGTCCGGTTTAAAAAAGGCGTTCTCTCAGCTTGCAGACAGTAATGTTTTATATGAGATAAAGCTTTTCCGCCCGGATGCACCGCTTTCGGAGTGTGTTCTTGCCGGAATTGCAGAGCTTGAAGACAAAAATTTTGACGGAATCATCTTCAACGATATTCATCTTCCCTGCTTGCAAAAGGAGCTTTTACGGCTACAACATAAAGGCATTGCAACAGCATTATTAAACTATGATATTCCGGGAAGCTCCAGAAGCTTCTGTGTCACCAACAACTATAGCCTTTCGGCATCCTTTGCCGCAGAGCAGTTGGCAATCTCATTGAAGCATTCCGAACAAAAAAACATTCTTCTTGCAACGCATGGCAGTCAATCCCATGGACAGTCCGCACTTGCGCACGAATTTCAATCTGCCGCAAAACGATTTGGCTTATCTGTTACCCGAATTTGTAATACCTCGGAAGAACAGTTCCTAAAATGTATCACTTCTGACATACAAGGAATCTATATTACACACGCAAATTCTCTATCCGTCTGCCAATATTTATCCGAATGTAAATTTTCACCAACCTTAATTTTATCAGACATATATCCGGAAATGAGTCCCTATTTTGAAGACGGAACAATTACCGCATCTATTTTTCAAAATCCCCAAAAACAGGCATATAAAACCGTGATGAAGCTCTATCAAATTCTATCTGAAGCAAAATCCCAAGAGGACCTGATTATCGAACCCCTTTTGCTTCTGAGAAGCAATTACCATCTCTTTCTCTCTGATACCGGCAGGTAATACTGTACGAAAAACGTCTTTTTCATCCAATCCTCCTTGTTAAAGTATGAAAATTCTTTTGGAAGGATTGACAAAAAGGACGTTTTTTTGTTATAATTAAAAATGGACTTTTATTATATAGGAAATATCAGAAAGGCATGAAACATCATGTATCAGATTATAACAAAACGGTCGCTCAATCCCACCGTCACCCTGATGGAGATTGATGCACCAAAGATAGCCAAAAAAGCAGAGCCTGGACAGTTTATCATCCTCAGAGTGGATGAGGAAGGTGAACGGATTCCCTTAACCATTGCAGATTTTGACCGGGAAAAGGGAACGGTTACAATCATTTTCCAGATTGTCGGTGCAACAACCGAGGCACTCAATCATAAAAATGAGGGCGAATCCATATGTGATTTTGTCGGCCCCTTAGGTACTGCATCACATACCGATGGTTTGAAAAAGGTTGCTGTTATCGGTGGTGGTGTCGGCTGTGCGATTGCATACCCGATTGCAAAAAAACTGCACCAGTCCGGTTGTGAGGTACACGCCATTGCCGGATTCCGGAACCATGACCTTGTGATTTTGGAGGATGAATTCAAAAACGTATCCGAAAAGCTGATGATTATGACCGACGACGGAAGCTATGGGCAAAAAGGTCTGGTGACCAACGCATTAAAAGAACTGATTGATTCAGGCGAGCAATACGATGAGGTGATTGCCATCGGTCCGTTGATTATGATGAAATTTGTGTGTGCACTTACCAAGGAATATGGCATTAAAACCACCGTCAGCATGAACCCGATTATGATTGACGGAACCGGGATGTGTGGCGGTTGCCGCCTGACCGTTGGGGGACAGACAAAGTTTGCTTGCGTAGACGGCCCGGACTTTGACGGTCATCTGGTTGATTTTGACGAAGCAATTGAGCGGAGCAGTATGTACCGTGATTTTGAACGGCAGGAGCACGAGAAAACCTGCAACCTATTCAAAAAGGAGGTAGAATAAGCATGGCAAATTTATCTCCGAAAAAAAACGAAATGCCTTCTCAGCTTCCCAATGTCCGGAACAAAAACTTTTCCGAGGTTGCATTGGGTTATACCAAGGAGCAGGCGATTGACGAAGCAAACCGTTGCTTAAACTGCAAGAATAAACCCTGCACCGGCGGTTGTCCGGTCGCAATTGATATTCCGGCATTTATTTCCAAAATTAAGGAAGAGGATTTTGAAGGTGCATATCAGATTATCACCCGTTCCTCCTCCCTGCCTGCGGTCTGTGGACGTGTCTGTCCGCAGGAGGTACAATGCGAACAACGCTGTGTCCGTGGCAAAAACGGTGAGCCGGTCGCCATTGGCAGATTAGAACGATTCGTTGCCGATTATCACAATGCTCATGCAACAAAGCCGGCAGAAAAACCGGCATCAAACGGACATCGGGTTGCAGTCATCGGCTCGGGACCTTCCGGGCTTACCTGCGCCGGAGATTTAGCAAAAAAAGGCTATGATGTCACTGTGTTCGAGGCATTGCACTTAGCCGGCGGTGTTCTGGTTTACGGAATCCCGGAATTCCGACTCCCGAAAAACATTGTGCAAAAAGAAATTAACACCTTAAAGGAATTAGGGGTAAACATCGAAACCAACATGGTAATCGGAAAAACCGAATCCATTGACGAGTTGTTTGAAGAAGGCTTTGAGGCGGTCTTTATCGGCTCGGGTGCAGGACTCCCCCGATTTATGAACATTCCGGGTGAAAACTATAAAGGCGTTTATTCTGCCAATGAGTTTTTAACCCGTGTCAATCTGATGAAGGCTTACAAGGATGCATCTCACACCCCGATTCTGCACGCAAAGAAGGTTGCAGTTGTCGGCGGCGGAAATGTTGCAATGGATGCCGCACGTTGTGCGCTTCGATTAGGTGCCGAGGAGGTATCTATCGTTTACCGCCGTTCTGCAGAAGAGCTTCCTGCAAGAGCCGAGGAGGTCGAGCACGCAAAGGAAGAAGGGGTTACCTTCCGGCTACTGACCAATCCGGTTGAAATTCTTGGGGATGAACATAAATTTGTAACCGGGTTAAAGTGTGTCGAAATGGAATTGGGCGAGCCGGATGCCTCCGGCAGAAGAAGCCCGGTTGTAAAAGAAAATTCCGACTTTGTTCTGGATGTGGATTGTGTGATTATGTCAATCGGCACTTCTCCGAATCCGCTGATTAAGTCCACCACGAAAGGGCTGGAAACACAAAAGTGGGGCGGTATTGTGATTGATGAAGAAACCGGTCTCACCTCACGTCCCGGTGTTTATGCCGGCGGCGATGCCGTAACCGGAGCCGCAACCGTAATCCTGGCTATGGGTGCCGGCAAAACTGCCGCAAAGGCAATTGATGAATATCTGCAAAAGCATTGAAAAAACCGCTGTTATTCTGTATGAATCCATGCAGATAACAGCGGTTTTTTTCGTACTTATTTATTTTTCATTGCTTTTATCATTTGTAGTGCGGCTTCTTTCTGTTCTGCCGAAAGAAACACCCACGCATCAAATAACTCTTTTAATTCCGGAGAAATTTCCACCATATCATTTTCTGCAAAAAATTGTGAAATGGTTATTTTCAAGCCTTTACAAATCAATTCCAATGTTGCAATGGAAGGCACATTTCCCCTTTTTAAAATATTTGCTATTGTCGATTCTGATAAACCGGATTCTTTTGCAAGCCTGTACCGACTCCATCCACGTTCTTCAAGTAATTGTTCCAATCTTTTGTGAGTATCCATAACACCACTCTCTTTCCGTATCTATTTTACCGTTAAATTTAACTGTTTTGTACCCCAAATATTGAAATATTTTTACCGTTATGTTAAACTGTATTTTAGAAATATATTAAACTTTATGAGGTGGTTGAAAATGCGAAATGTAATTTGTTGTTTTGCCGGACACAGAGAAATTAATTCTATGCTTTTGAAAGATAAAATTAGAGAGAAAGTATTAGAGCTGATACAAAAAAATCATGTAACTGAATTTTGGGTTGGTAATTACGGAGCATTTGATTGGTGTGCAGCTTCTGTGATTTATTCTTTAAAAAAAGATTATCCTGAAATAGAGCTCCATCTTGTTATTCCTTATCTAACCAAAGAAATAGAAACACAAAAAGAGTTTTTTAGGAAATATGACAGTATCATCCTTGCGGATATTCCATCAAATACACCTCGACGCTATGGAATTATAAAAGCAAATCAGTTTATGGTCAATCATGCACAATATCTGATATGCTATGTTCAATATGCTTGGGGCGGTGCAGCAAAAACATTGGAATATGCAGAAAAGAAAAGCCTGAAAATATTTAATCTTGCAACAAATTGATACAAAAATCCATCAACAGATGGGTGTAAAAAAACTCGTTTCCCCCCTGCTTGGGATAGGAAAAAATGTTCAGAACGAACAAACTGAGCCAAAACAAGGATTTTCCTTGTTTTGGGTTACCCGACGGCGTACGTGGGTACGCCGAGTGGCGAAGTTTGTTCGTAGCAAAAAGGCTTAAATTTTAGAAAAATCGAATCAAATGAGATTTTTCATCCAAATGAAAAACATTTTATAGATTATAAATTGTTTGTATTGCATATTACGATCGCCTTTTTGCGTTCTGGACTTTTTTTACATCCCCCTGTTAATGCATCAAATCCATTGCCGTATCAATCATCCCACCGATATTGCGGAAAATCCCTTCGGTCTTTTTGTGCAGTTTTCTTCTTTGCTTATCAGAAAGCGGGTCTGCAAGCATTGTTACTGCCGCCCCGATTGCCAGTCCTGCCGTAACTCCTTTG
>SVJN01000134.1 GCA_015068965.1 Oscillospiraceae bacterium | reverse complement strand
AATATTTTTATGGATGATACCCTGTTCGCTCATATCGAACATATCTGTTGAAAGTACATATTTCGGGAAATTATCCCTCACATCAAGCAAAGCACCAAATTCACGTTTTTTTGTTTCCTCGCTTGCGAGAATATAAGAGATTTGATAGTATTCTACTTTTCCGTCCTTTTCGGCAACAAAGTCAATCTCTTTATCACCTGCTTTTCCGATTGTTACCCGGAAGCCTCTTCTCAATAGCTCCATGTATACAATGTTTTCCAAAACGAGTTCAATATCCTTTGTGTTAGAACCAAAAACAGCTTCCCGGATGCCGAGGTCTGCCATATAGTATTTTTCATTGACACTTAAAATCTTTTTTCCATCTAAATCCTTGCGGTTTGCGCGGTAGAAAAGATATGCGTTTTCACAAGCGGTGATATAGTTGAGAATGGTTTCGGGTGCAACCGTTCTGCCATCGCTTTTGAAATATTTGGAAATGCTGGTAGCGGAAAAGGTTCTGCCGATGTTTTTGATGATATAAGAAATAATCTTTATCAGCAAATCAATGTCACGGATTTTGTTTCTTGTTACAATATCTTTTAATACGACAGAATGATAGAGGTCTTCTAAGTATTGCTTCGACGGTTCCCAATCGTAGTTTAGATTGTGGAGAAAAGGCATTCCTCCAAATCTGATATAGTCAGAAAATGCAGACTTACGATCCGTTTCACCCTTTAATAGCATAAATTCAGAAAAGGAAAAGGGATAAATCACAAATTCAACATAACGACCTGCAAGGTAAGTGGCAAGCTCGCCCGAAAGCATCTTTGCGTTGGAGCCTGTGATATAAATATCAATGTCAAATTCAACACGCAGGGAGTTGATGCATTTTTCCCAGTGTGCAACCTCTTGGATTTCGTCTAAAAAAAGGTACATTTTTTGATTTGAATGATTGACCTTTTCACAGATATATTGATGAAGTGCTAAGTAATCACATAAATGTGCATAATTCAAATCCTCGAAATTGAGGACGATAAACTGTTCATCACGGACGCCTGTACTTTTTAACTCCTCCCGTATCAGTTCTAACATGACAGATTTTCCGGAACGTCTGATTCCGGTCAGAACCTTGATGAGGTCGTTATTCATAAAAGGTCTGATTTTTTGCATATATTGTTCTCTGGAAACCATAGAAATCAACCTCCCAATCCATTGTAGTCAATCTCATATTATCACAGTTATAACTTTATGTCAATAAAAAAATAGAATTTTATCAGTTATAACTGATAAAATTCCGAAAAATAAAATTTTGTAAGTTTTATTTTTGCCATCGGAACAAAAAGATTCCGCCAATCATGACAAACAATCCAACATACTGTCGCCACCCGAAGGCGATTTTTTCGCTATCGAACCAACCGAACGCATTAATCAGAGCCGAGACGGTAAGCTGGGCAATCAGAATAATTCCGGTTGCAACAGTAGGGGAGAGCTTTCCGATGCTGAGCATAACGGTAACCGTAATGATGATGCCAAACAACCCGCCCGATAAATAGAGCTTATTTTCCACCTCCGTAATGGTGCGCAAGCTTCCTTTCCCGGCAAAAACCAAAGCAATGATTGCAAACAAAAATGCAGTTCCCTGCACCCATGCATTCGATTCATACAATCCGATTTTTTCGCTGAGTCTTGTATTCATAACCCCCTGCAGGCTCATGGCGCTGCCGGCTAAAATTGCAAATAAAATTCCGGACATTTTTATCACCTCGAAAAACAGTATTTACAAAAAGCGGAAAAATATGCAGGATGTTTGCAAAATTCATGGCTGTCTGCTTGACAAGTTATCTCAAAAAGATTATACTAAAATCGAAGGAGGTGTATCCGATGCGAACAGAGCTTTTGGAACGGTTGATGCAAATCACCGAGGAGGAAGCAGAAATCCTGCAAGGGAAGCAGTTAAAGCAGGAGCTTTATACCAGCGATGCTGAGTTTCGGGTAGAGCGGGAAAAGCTGATGCCGTTGGGCGAATATATCGCCGCACGGGTGCACACTCGTTTTGTAGACTTCCCGAAGCATGGGCATAACTATATTGAGATTATGTACGTCTGTCACGGAACGGTACGGCATGAAATTGAAGGGAAAGAAATCTGTATGCACGCAGGCGACATTCTTTTTATGAACCGTCATGTGAAGCATTCGGTCAAAAAAGCCGGCAGGGAGGATATCGGCATCAATTTTATCATTCTGCCGGAGTTTTTTAATCTTCCGTTGACGATGCTCAAAACCGATGAGCAGAATGTGTTGGCGGATTTCTTGATAGGAACCCTGCGGATTCACACACAACGTCCGCAATATCTGCATTTTTGCGGAGATTCTGCGATTGAAAATCTGATGGAAAATATCATCCGTTCTCTGTTGTCGGGCGACCAGCGGGATGCCAATATCAATCAGATTACAATGGGACTTGTTTTTCTGCATTTGTTGCAGAACATTGAAAAAATCGGCAAAGGCTCTCTGCAGGGGTATCAGGATATTGTGGCAGATACGGCGATTTCCTATATTGACCAGCGGTATCAGGACGCAAACCTCACCGAACTTGCAAAAAGCATGAATCAGTCGGTCACCAATATGAGCAAAATGATCAAAAAAAGCACCGGCTACACCTTTTTGGAGCTGTTGCAGAGAAAACGGTTTCAGCAGGCGGTTATCTTTTTGGTGGAAACCGATTTGACAATTGCACAGATTATGAACGCCGTCGGGTATGAAAACAGCAGTTATTTTTATCGGAAATTCCGGGAAAAATACAAGATTTCTCCAAGAGATTACCGGCTCCGGCACCGGAACGATCAAAAGATACGGATTTAAAAATGGAAAATAAGGTCCTATTTTTTGTAAAATCAAGTTCTTTCTTTTCCGGATGGAATCGGATATAATGAAGATAAAGGAGAGATGTATATGATTAAGGGATTCAAAATGAAGCTGTATGCAGGCAAGGAAGCTGAGTATTACAAGCGTCATAACGAGCTTTGGCCGGAAATGGAGGAAATGATTCACGCCTATGGCGGAAAGAATTATTCCATTTTTCTGGATGAAGAAACACTGACCTTATTTGGTTACATTGAACTGGAAAGTGAAGAAAAATGGAACGAGAGCGCAAACACCGAAATCTGCCGCAAATGGTGGGATTTTATGGCGGATATCATGGAAACAAATCCGGATAACAGCCCGGTTTCGGTCGATTTGAAGCCGATGTTCCATTTAGATTAAAGGAGGAAACAAAAATGAGTTATCAAGAAGCAAAAGCGCAATACCAACTGTTGGGAATTGACACCGATGCGGTTATTGCAAAAATGAAGGAGATTCCGGTCTCTTTGCATTGCTGGCAGGGCGACGATGTAACCGGCTTTGACCATGACGGTCCGCTCACCGGCGGAATCCAGACCACCGGAAACTATCCGGGTAAGGCAACCACCCCTGAACAGCTGATGCAGGATATTGAAAAGGCATCAAAGCTGGTACCGGGTAAGGTAAAGCTGAACATTCATGCCTGCTATGCAATTTTTGAAGAGGGACAGCACGTTGACCGTGACAAATTGGAGCCGAAGCACTTTGAAAAGTGGGTTCAGTTTGCAAAGGAAAGAGGCATGGGCATTGACTTTAACCCGACCTTCTTCTCTCATGATAAGGTAAAGGACGGTCTGACTCTGAGCAGTCCGGACGAGGAAACCCGTAAGTTCTGGATTGAGCACGGAAAGGCTTGTATCCGGATTTCTGAGTATTTTGCAAAGGAAACCGGTATGCCCTGCGTGATGAATATCTGGATTGGCGACGGCTTCAAGGATATCCCGGGCGACAGAATGGGTCCCCGTATGCGTTACAAGGATTCTATCGAGCAGATTCTTTCTGAGCCGTTTGACCGGAACCTCGTAAAACCGTGCGTAGAATCCAAGGTATTCGGTATCGGTGTAGAAGCTTATACTGCAGGCTCTGCAGAATTTACCCTGACCTTTGCGGCAACACATGAGGGTTGTCTGCCGTTGATGGATAACGGACACTATCATCCGACCGAAGTGGTTTCGGATAAGATTCCGGCTCTGCTTTGTTACTATCCGGAAATCGCTCTGCATATTACCAGAGGTATCCGCTGGGATAGTGACCATGCTGTGTTATTCGATGATGAAACCAGAGAAATGGCAAAGGAAATCGTTCGTTGCGATGCAATCGACCGTGTATATATGGCATTGGACTTCTTTGATGCAAGCATCAACAGAATTGCGGCATGGGTTGTTGGCTTCCGTAGCTGGCAGAAGGCCCTGCTCTATGCAATGTGTTCCCCGAACGAAGCAATGAAGAAGCTCCAGGATGAAAATAAGCTGACCGAGCTGATGGTAATGCAGGAGCAGATGAAGCTCTATCCGTTCGGCGAAATCTGGGCAGAATACTGCAGACAATGCGGTACCGTTGCGGGCATGGAATGGTTCCGTGAGGTAGAACAGTACGAAAAGGATGTTCTGTTGAAGAGATAAAGACGATATACAAAAAAGGAACTCAACCGACGAGTTCCTTTTTTGTATTCTTTGATTAGTTATGTTCGTTCATTTTAAAAAGACTTTTCATGATTCCACAAAGGCATTTCGGCATTTTCATTACAACAATTTTCATAAAAAACTCCACCTTTCAAAATTTACCAACGAAACAGACAGCAGTATCCCATTGTCAGAATCAGAATTGCCTCCAGCACTGCAACCAGCCAGATTGGAAACATCAGTCCGGCAATGGTTCCTAAGCAGAATGCGAAGGAAAAAAGACCAACCGTTTTGCAGGAAAGGATGCATCGAATCATGGGAAATCCTCCTTTTTTCTTGCTAATAGCAATATATGCACATCGATTAAAAAGTGTGAATTTTGTCCTTCGAAAAGTTTAAAATCTGTTTGTTGGTGTCAGTCTGGGGAAAAAAGGAGCCGAGAGAAGAACTCTCAACTCCTGAGAATGTGCAAGAAATGTGACAAACTGGCACGTCCCCCTGTCACAATGATTTCATCGAAGATGAAATCATCGATATAAATCTCTTGCGAGATTTTCGATATGTGCTGTCGCACTCGATATGCCTGACGGCTCGATATGTTGCCTTACGGCAACGAGATTTATATCATATCGAGTTTTGAGCGAAGCGAGAAACATATCGATTTTGTGTAACAAACATATCGAGCAAGCGGAGCTTGTATATCGACAAAACAGGGTGCATCTTTTCTGTCACCCCCCTGTCCCCCAAATGGCTTTGTCAAAAGGTATTGTCATACCACAAATTCCAACCTAATTTATCTACCGAGACAAAAACGCGTGTATATTTTTCATCGGGTTGCATAACTGTAAAAGAAATAGTTCTTTGTGTTTTATCAAACCATTTGCTGACAGTACGTGGCATCCAAACACCAAAGTGAAATTTGTCATCGGTTGTGCCGTGACTCAGATCTAATGTTTGTGTTATATCATATTCACGTATTGTTTCTGAAAAAAGAATAGGGATTACATTATTTGGTACAAGTAATGTTGCTTCTATATACTCATTATGACTAAAAAAATACGATTCAATATCTTTTTTTAGTGAAAATGTTTCAATAATGGTTTGCTCTGGAAATTGTATTGTATATCTATTGATTAATTCTCTTTCATTGGAATTGACTTTATTTAAAACGTATAAACCATCATTTTTCATATATGTACATATCAGAAAGAAGACAAAAATACATATCAATACTATAAACTTTCTTTTTCTCATGAAAACCTCCTCACTTTAGGTGACAGGGGGACGTGCCGATTTGTCACATTCTATATTGAATACCTGATAATATCAAACAAATGGAGACATCCCTTTTTGTCATATTTCGCTTGGTGATTGATTCAAGTGTATCATAAAAACAGAA
>SVJN01000133.1 GCA_015068965.1 Oscillospiraceae bacterium | reverse complement strand
TGCTCTATGTCCGGATTACCAACGCAATCAATCTGTTGGAAACCACAAACCTCACCGTGGGCGAAATCGCCGCCGAGGTCGGCTTTTATGACAGTAACTACTTTACCCGCTACTTTAAACAGATTGTCGGAAAACCCCCCAAGCAGTTCCGAAGCGGAAAGTAGTCACACCCTCTGTTCCAACCGTTTTGCAACCTCGATAAACTCTGCACGTCTTGGCTCGCTCATCTCATTGAAGCGGACGCTATAACCACCCTTGCGGACAATCACATACGGATAATCGTCCGGTGCTTTGTGTGCCTTTTCAAGCAACTCGATATCCACGCTATTGACCTGCAATTGCAAGCCGCCAAGCTTTAAATAGGTCAGAATCAGGCTTTTGATTTTATCACGGGATTCCTTGGTTTCAAACCATACCTTATCGAAATACAAATCAATCGGCTGGCCACCGCTGAATGCTGTCTGATCCCATGTAACTGCAGAGAGGATATGGCTGGTATGATCTGTCTTTTTTAACAAATTGGACGGGTTCGCATTTTTGTTGACTGGATCTCCTTGCTTTCTTCCGTCTGCTGTTGCATAAAGCCATCTACCATATCCGACGTTTTCGTCGATCGTATGCAAAGACGGGACATAAATCAGATTACCGCCGCTTTGCTTTTTGCAAGCTTCGGAGACATTTTCTGTTAATTGTTTGCAGATTATATTAGTTCTTTCTTCATTCATGCCGAACTTATTGCAACTGCGGATATCCTGCAAGAGTGCATCCTCATCTTCAAAATTACGCTTGGTTGCTTCTACCAACTGTGCAAGCGTATACTTTTTTTGGTCAAATACAAGTTCACAAATTGCTTCTATCGCATCGCAGGTATTGATTAAGCCCATCGTCTCTACTGTAACCGTATCATACTTTGCGCAGGTTGCACGATCACCCCTTGCCTCGATACAACCTTCTGTCAAAGCTGACACAAACGGGTCAGGACCGTTTTGTGCCTGCTCCTCGGCCACCTTTTTATAGAGTCTTGCACAGATTTCCAACAATTCTGCAAAATATTCCCGGTACTGCGTTATCAAATCCTCCATACAGGTAATTTGCTTCGGTTGGGTTTTTAATGTAATTCCCATTTCATCATGAAACGGGTTTCCTCCATTCAATGCAAGTTCTAACGGCAGGTGCGCATTAAACTTAATCGCCCACATATTTGCAAACTCACTACCTGCTAAAATCAGTCCCATACAGCTATTTGTAGAAAATGTTGCGGCTTCTTCCTCAGAAATACCTCTTCCCATCACCGCTTTTCGGCAAGGAAGCTCGCTATAGAAGGTCGGCTGACCAATTTTAAACAGGTCAAAATCAATCAGACTATCTAAAATCCGCTCCGGTGTTTTTGGGCTCACACGCACCGCCACAATCGGTGCACGCAGACACATTTCTTTTTCTACCTCAATCAGCAGCTCGGACAATTCATTCATCATATCATTGCCATCAATGTCCATACCACCGAGATTCATCGCACAGGCACCGTCTCCGTAGCTATCAAGCAAACGGAACAGATGCTTTAAAATATCCTTAATTTCTTCCTTTGGAATACCATCCGCAATTGCCTTTTGGTAATACGGATATAGATACTGATCCATCCTTCCGACAGAAATACTTGCCCATCCTTTCTCCGCAATCGGAACCAAACAATGCATTAGCCAGAGACACTGTACTGCTTCATAAAAATCACGGGCAGGCTTTTGGGGAACCCTGCAAAGTGCTTCATACATCCGATGATAGCGTGCTTTTTCCTGCTCAACCTCTGTTCTTTCCTCCATTACCTTTGCCGCCTCCGCAAACCGTAACGAATACGCACATGCCGCCTCTAAACCAAGCTTCATTGCTTTTAACATTTCGTTGTCTGCATCCTTTGAAAGCTCCTCCTCTATCCGAGTTTTATAGTAGATAAGTCCCTTATCTATCACCGTCTGATAGTCGATACAAGTATGCGCCGTAGCAAAAATAACTGATGTTTTTAGCTTATGTTCAAGATGGCGATGAAATGCCCGTTCCTCCTCCGATAAAACCGCAGACCTCGGAAAATCCTTGATTTCTTCCTCTACAAGATTGTCACTTTCCTGAAACCCATACCATCCGGCAAACACATCCTCCTGCTCAATCCAGACCGGTATTTCCTGCGTGTAGTACCAAAACAGTTGACTCTCCCGCATCGGAGCAGACAACGCCGCCAACGTATTATAATATTTTTTCTGAAAATAGGGTTGTGCATAATACTTCATTTTTTCACCCTCTTTATTGCTCATATGCCGTCCGATTCAACACCGCAAGCTGTTGCCATTCGGGCAGGCTGACAAAATACTCGCTAAAGCCGTACAAACGGACGGTCAGGCTCTTATATTTTTCGGGATTGACCATTGCAGCCTTTAAGGTGTCCCGGTCAATCACGCTGATTCCGACATGGAGTCCGCCCAGCTTGAAATAGGACAAAATTAAAGCCTCTAAATTTTCTTTTGAAGCCGCTTGCGAAAAGGTCAGGTTCAGCCCTCCGCCTACCGCACGGGAAAACGGAATTTTGGAAATGCTTTTTAACAATGCCGTGATTCCCTTTTTGTCTGCCCCATAGGTCGGTGACTGGTTTTCACTAAATGGCGTACCTGCCAATCTTCCGTCAGGGGTTGCTCCGATTTCTGCACACCAGCTATTATCCCGTTCCAGAGAATAAAAGCCTGGAATGTTATATTCATTCGGTCGTTTCTCCAGTTGGTCAACCGCATCTGCCATTGCATTGCCTGCCATTGTGACATAGCGGTCTGCTTCGGAATCATTTCCGAACCGTTCCATATTAAGAATTTCTGCGCGGAGTGTTTCGTGTCCCTCATAATTTTCAGAGAGTATCTTCATAAACTCCGCATAAGTATATCGTTTTTCGCAAAATACCAGCCGATCCAATACCATCAGCGAATCGCCGATTGTGGCTACACCCGATAAAAACAGATTATTCACGCAATACGCCCGGTCCTTGTCATAGCCATACAGACATTCCTTTGCCGAATCGGTCAGAAGAATGCCGTCTAACACCATGGTCTGCCGCATGAGCGGAATATCCTGCACCGAATGCCGATTTTGCATATCCTTCGAAAGTGCCTGCGTAAACTCTGCTAAAATTTCTTCCACCGAAGCATATTCCCGACGATGCAAAACCTCTGAAAAAATCTGCATGGTCGGCACATAATATTCCCCTCTGGGGTTGTGGTAATGTAAATCAAAGGTACAACAAGCCGAGTAGGTGAAATCCTTTGCAACCTCTTCCGCAACCCCCCGCTTTTCCAGACTTTTGACAATCAAATCATAGTTGTATACATTCATTTTATCGGTCAGAATTTCCAAAGAGGAAAAGACCCGCTTTGTAAAAGCTTCGTCTGCATCCGGCTTTAGCCGTACCACCAATTCCGGCTGTGCCATACAATTTTTCTCTGCCGCCTTTAAGCAAACAACAGAAAACGCATTCGGCTTTTCTCCACCTAAATTCACATATTGCTTGGATGCCTGGCACAGAACCGGCTTTTGCTGATAGTTGTGCGTGCAGGTTCCGCAGATTTCATTGGTTTTGATAAAGAAGCCTGCCAACAGCTCAGTAAGCTCCTCCTCCGTCTTCCCCTCTGCAAGTGCCTGTTCATAGTAGGGGGACATATATTGGTCAAAAAGTCCGAACGCATAATCCCGACTGCCGACATAACAGCTTGCAATCATATGTACAAGCCAGATTCCCTGCAGGGCAGAATAAAAGTCATATGCCGGTTCATACGGAACGCATCTTAATGCCTTTGCCATTTCAGAACATCCCATCTTCTCCGCTTCGGTTGCATATCGGCACGCATAGTCCCGGATTGCAAGCACAACAATTTCCATGTTCTCGGCAAAGCTTTTCTTTTCTGCATCTTCGCTCTTTTGTGCCGTTTCTTTGATGTCTGCTAAAATCCCCCGGAATCCAAGCTTTAAAATCCGCTCATAGTCGGGGCTCAGATGCCCCAGGGAATTCAATAAAAGACTCGGAGCCTGCATTCCCTCATCCGGCAAGGCTTCTACCACTCTGCCGGCAAAATAATCCTCCGGCACAATCGGGGTTGATGCCTCGGACAGTAGCTTTGAAAGAATCAGCGCATATTTATCTGTCCCCTGATAATCCTGCAATTCAATTGCTAAACGGTTTAAAATCCGTTCCCGTTCAATAAAGCAGGCACGGTTGTCCATTTCAAATACAAGTTTTTTTAACCTCTCTAATCTGTTCATTGAAAAACCCCCTTATAACTCAATTTGCGCTAAGGTTGCCGGCAATTCATGTGCGGTGTTTACCACAATATCACTGGTAACCGCATCAAAGCAAGAAACAATCAGCTTGCCGTTCCAGATAATCGGTTCACCCGGCTGGTCAAGCTCACCATTCTGTCCATTTGTGTCCCCGTTCTGGCAATACTTTGTTACAGTTCCGTCCGGCAGAATCTTCACGATTGCATTTGCACAAAAATCTGCGATGTATAAGTTCCCGTCAGCATCCATAATCATACCGTCGGTGCTTTCTAAATTTTCCTTGTCCTGCGCCCAGATTTCGTTTGATTTAACTGACATATCCTCGTTGAAGGTAATTTTATAAACTGCACCGTCTCCAAAATTTCCAATCAACAGATTCCCGTCCCGGTCAAATTCAATGCCATCCACACCATACTGGTCGTCCGGATTCTCGGTCACAAAGGTGGTAAGAATATTTTTATCCTCCAATGTGTTGGTGATTTCGATATTCTCATCATCAATTCCAAACCGGTAAACACAGCTTACCAGTTTACCCGACGGATGCTTTACCAGTTCCATAGTACTCTGTGTTACATACACATATCCGTCTTTGATTCTCATTCCGTTTGGATGCTCCATGTTTTTGGCAACCACAGTTGTTTTCACAATCCGGTTTCCATCCATGCGAACGCGCAGGATTCTTCCCTTTCGGATCAACTCCGGCTTTCCGGGCCAGCCCTGATTGTCGCAGATATATAAATCCCCGTCCGGACCAAACGCAATTCCCATCGGACTTGCAAGACCGGTTTCCGAATGAGGCGGAACATCAAACCATTTTTGCACCGTTCCGGCTGTATCAATTTTTAAAATGCACCCCGGTAAGCTCTGGTCTGCATAGTTCGGGCAGGCAAGAATCAGATTGCCATCCTTGTCAATTGCCATGCCGTCCGGTGTGGCGACATAGTCGGGCAACCTTGCAAACAATGTTGATTTTTTCATAATAAAACACCCCTTACATTTTTTTGAATATCCATCTGCAATTGTACTGCTGTTACTGTAGCAATTCTTTCAGCACCCGCATCAAGCATCGCCATACAAATTTTTTAATTCCTGATACCCCGGCTACCCTTCTCTGAACCTACTCTCCCACTTAGTCTTTACTTTCTTTTTTTCCAAGACATCGTGAGATTTGTTCTGCAGTTTTTTGTAGCAAATCCAATTTATTTTCAATCAAGGAATCAACATCATCATATAGTGTCAACGAAGAGATACCGATACTTGCTACTACATTTCCGGCATAATCAAAAACAGGGGTAGCGATGCAAATGATACCTTTCGCAAATTCTTCATTGTCAATCGCATACCCCGATTTCTTGATTCCAGCCGCCTCAGTCATAAATGTATCAAAATCAACAATGGTATTTTCTGTTCTTTGATCAATCGGCATACGAAAGTAATTCTCTATTTCTTCTATATCACAATAGCTTAAAAGGGTTTTACCGGGTGCTGAACAGTTGAGGGGATATTCTCCTCCTACACAGCCATTGATTCTGACTTCCTTTTTAGAGTCATAATGTAGAAGATAAATCACATTTTTTTCGTTTTTCACACCAAGATAAAC
>SVJN01000003.1 GCA_015068965.1 Oscillospiraceae bacterium | reverse complement strand
AACCTTTTAAATTATACGTTAAAACTGTCTTTTTTGCAACCTTTCCGGGCAAAAAAAGAGGAGAATGTTGCATTTTAAACAACACCCTCCATATTTTTATTTTATTTTTTAGTTATTTGTTACATTGTTTTTCTAAATAATCTCTTAACAAAATTGGGCCCATTGCCGGAATGGCACGACCTGCACCATCGGTAATGTTACAGTAGAAATCATGTCCGAAGCCATACCAAAGCTGATAATCCTTTAAATTTTCCGGCTTCTCTTCAACAAGAATATGTACCTCATTCTGATGCAGCGACATCTGACAAAGATGATAATTACTCGGTTTTTCCTCTGCCCGGGACATTGTAAAGCCATTCGGTACACCAAGTGACCGCAAGGCACCGTCCAGGTTTTTGTAACGGATTTTTAAAACAGTAAAGGAATCCGGTACAAATTGCTCCGGCATAGCAGAAATACTTTCAATGGTCGGCTGGGCAAATCCACATCCCGTCACCAGATGATACATCGCATTTGCACCACGTACCCCCATCTTCTGCTGAGATGCTGAATCCAGATGAATGCCGTCATCTAAAGAGCAATCATTCGTTGCAATCGTTGCAAGGCAGAGACATTGCTCCTGCATTCGTCGTTGCATTTCACGGAAACGGCTCCAACCAAATGCCGCCTCCTCTGTTCTATCCATCGTGCAACGGAAGGACTGCAGCTGTACAAAGGGTAAGCACTCCATTCCGGTCTGCTTACAGATTCCCGATCGAATGGTTTCAATCTGCTCTGGGTAAATCTCCCAGTTGGGATTGCCCTCGCCCTGCGCCCAGAACATACCACGGATTCTGTTGCCACAAAGCTTAATCCGATGCAATGCCGCCGTATAATAGTTCTCACTGCTATCCCCGGTCGGAAGCCACATTTCAATCGGTGCACCACCAACCGCACAAGGAATCAGTCCTTGCGGCACACCGCCGGTCAGACGGAACATCTCCCTTGCAAACGCAACCCCCGGGCCGACACAACGTCTGAGCCGATAGGGCGGTGCATCATAAACACGAATGCCGCTCCGTTCGATTCCCTCTACCCAACGGACACAGCTATCAATATAGGGTTGCTCCTTTGCAATCAGCTTGTTGTGCATATCATAGCAGGCAGGCCGCCAGCTCTCATCCATATAAAAGGCACGCACCTCGGTCTGCGGATTTTTTGCATATTCCAAATCCTCTGCTGTTACCCTTGCACTGCCATCCATATTGGACTGACCGCCCAGCACCCACACATCACCGATATAAAAATCATGAACGGTAATTTCTTCCAGCCCGTCAGAAAAAGTCACACTGTAAGGGCCTCCGGACGGAATCCCCCGGAATATCCAGACAGAATCGCTTTTCTGTTCTAATTCTCCAATAGAACAGGTCAGATTTTTCGCACCCTGCACCTCGATTTCAACCTCACATAAATTGTCCTGCCCACGTTGCAGGACAGAGCCTTCAAAAATTCCGGAAATAATTTTCATCCTGATTACACTCCTTTTTCTGCTATTTCATTCTGTGAATCCACCTTGACGGTGGCATACCGGTATAACCCGAAAACACCTTAGAAAAATGATATACATCACAATAACCAAGCTCCCGTGCGATTTCTGTCACGGTAAAGCACCGGCTCTCGAGCATTTCCTTTGCGGCGGCAATCCGCAGAGAATCCCGGTATTTCCCAATGGTTTGTCCCGTCTGCTTTAAAAATCTACCCCGAAGATATGACACCGACATAGCACAATACTCAGCAAGCTCCTTGCCGGTAAAATTCGTCTTAAAATGCTCATGAATAAATTCAATTGCTTTTGCAATATCATTGTCAACATTTCGTTTTTCAACCGTTTCTTTGATAATTTCAAGATAAAACTTTAAAAGACCAATCCGGCACTGTGCGTAAGAATCCCATGTGTACGACTGCCAAAGCTTCGTGATTTCCAGGATATTTGCCTGCTGTCTTTCGGTGCATTTGTATATTACCGGAAGAATGGATTTGTCCGTTTTTACCCGGATTCCGCTTGTAACATAGGCGCATTCCTGCTCCGCTTCTATGGTATAGGCATCCCCCTTTCGGGTTAAAAATACATCACCGCAGGAAATTTTGTGCGTGACTCCCTTCTCATCCGTTACCGAGCCGCATCCCTTTGTAAACATCACAAATCCGTCCCACGCCCTGCCGGGTGTCTGAAATTGAAAGTTTGCCGTTTCTTTCTTGTGTACAATTACCTGAATATCGTCAATATCCAATTCTAATTTATCGTTCATACACAACACCTCATCCGAGTACTATTATACAACCACTTTCGTGTAATTTCAATATTTTTCATATTAAAAAAAATTATTTTATACAAATGATTTATCGGATGATACATTGCATCCCTTTTGCAAAAAAAGTATAATGAGAAAAAGGAGGATGCAAAAAATGATTTTTTTTGAAGATTTTATCATGCCGGCGGCATCTATGGGAGAACAAAACCCTCTGCCGGATATTAAAAATATCAGTTATATCCATGCAGGCTATCAAACAACGCCAAAGGTTTCTGATGACGAAAAAAAATACATCGGCAAGGGTATGATTCCTACACTTCTGCCCTATCAGATTCAGGACGGCTACAACCGCAAAAAAGAGAATCGTGCCTTTCGTGCCGCTGTGCTGGAAAATGACCGACTCCGGGCAATCTTTCTTCCGGAGCTTGGCGGAAGACTCTGGTCTATCTTTGACAAAACCGAAAATCGTGAGCTTTTATATGTGAACCCGGTATTTCAGCCCGGAAACCTCGGACTCAGAAACGCCTGGTTCAGCGGTGGTGTGGAATTCAATGTCGGAATCAAGGGACATAATCCGCTCACCTGCTCTCCGCTTTGGTGTGCGGTCGATGAAACACCGCATGGTGATATTTTGCGGATGTATGAGTATGAACGCATCCGTGGTGTGGTATACAGTATCAGTGCGTATCTGCCGGATCATTCTCCCGTGCTTTACCTCCGGAACAAAATTGAAAACACCACAAACGAAACCAAGCATATGTACTGGTGGTCGAACATTGCCGTGCCAGAAACCAAGAAAACCCGTGTCCTGGTTCCTGCTGACGAGTCCTTCCTCTGCTTCTATAACGCAGACCATTACGAGCTTGATAAAACCGCTATTCCGTACCATGACAAAATGGATGTCAGCTATCCGGGGAATATCCCCGGCTCCCGTGACTTTTTCTATAAAATCCCCAAGGAACGATACAAATGGATTGCCACCGCAAACGAGGACGGAAAGGGACTTTTGCAATGCTCCACCAATGAACTCATCGGCAGAAAGCTCTTTGTCTGGGGCATGGGACAAGGCGGAAGAAACTGGAACGAATGGCTATCCGAGGAAGGCTCTGCGTATATCGAAATCCAGGCAGGACTTGCACATACGCAGCTTGAACACATTCCTATGCCGGGAAATACAACATGGGAATGGACCGAGGCATACACCGCACTTTGTCACGATGCCGCTTGTTTACACGGCGATTATACCAATGCAATCAGCGAGGTAGAGACCTATCTGATAAACCGTCTCGGCACACCCGACAAGCTTTCCTTCCCACAAGAAAGCGAAGTTACAAAAACCCGGATTGTCTACCAAGGCTCCGATTGGGGTTCAATGGAAGAACGGATAAGAGGTAAAAAAATCAGTAAGCATTGCACCTTTCCTGCCTATGACAATTCCGAAACCCGGGAGTGGAGACAGCTGCTTGACACGAATACCTTTCCTGCCCCCGACACAAACGATGCACCGAAAAGCTATGTTACCGGAGATTTCTGGCTTGATCAGCTCAACGCACTTCCCGAACAAAACTGGTACAGTCTGCTCCACATCGGCGTGATTGAATATGCAAAGGGCAATCTTGAATCTGCAAAAAAGGCGTGGGAGACTTCGGTATCCACGCAGAAATCCCCCTGGGCACTCAGAAACCTTGCCATGCTATACAAAAATGAATATCACGATATAAAAAAAGCACGTACTTATCTTCTGGACGCCTTTGCACTCAAAAAGGATTGCCGGGCATTGTGCAATGAGCTTGCCGCTCTGCTTACCGCCAATGGCGAAGATAAGCTGTGGCTGGAGCTCTACGCCACCCTCTCCCCCGAGCTCCGGAGCACCGGAAGACTTCGCTTGTTTTGTGCCATTGCTTTAATTCATTGCAATCGGCTTGAGGATGCTACAAAAATTCTGAACCCCGATTTTGTGATGAGCGATATCAAGGAAGGCGAGCTTTCTGTTTCCCAGCTCTGGTTTGAGCTGTATCGCAGACTTTATGCAAAGGAAAACGGACTCCCCTATGACCCCAGCAATCAGGAACAATCCAAACAAGCAGATGCGAAATATCCGCTCCCGAAAAAGTTAGACTTCAGAATGCATGAATAGGCCGAAAAATTAACAGATTGTAAATTTGTAAAAAAACTCTTTCTTTCTTGCAAAAGCTGTGCTATAATATATAGGTTATAATTTGTAAAACTTGCCTGTATATTTATAAGGATACGGCTTTTGATAAAGGAGCAAAACGAATGAATTTATGTTCAAGATGCGGGAAGAATCCCGCCGTCATCTTTATTTCCAAAATTGAAGGTGACAAAACCACCAACGAAGGGCTTTGCATCTCCTGTGCAAAGGAATTGGGCATTGCCCCGATTACGCAGATGATTGAAAACCTCGGTCTGCAGGAGGATGATCTGGATAACCTGAACCAGGAAATGATGGACTTTATGGGTTCTATGGAGGGTATGGACGTCGAAGGAATGCAGGATATGATGATTCCGGACGAAGGCGGTGCACCGACCGCTCCGCTGGACTTTCTCCAGAAGTTCATGGGTTCTCCGAAAAAGGAGCAACCCAACGGACAGTCCGAACAAAAAAAGCAGGAACGCAAGCAAAAAAGCGGTAAAAAGAGTATGCTGGATACCTACGGCACCAACCTCACCGCAAAAGCGGCAATGGGTCAGGTCGACCGTGTGATTAACCGTGGCGTTGAAATTGACCGTGTAATTCAAATACTAAACCGCAGAAATAAAAATAACCCTGTCATTTTAGGCGAGCCGGGTGTCGGAAAAACCGCAATCGCAGAGGGACTTGCAACCAGAATTGTAGAAAAGCAGGTTCCGCCCAAGCTGTTCGACGCACAGCTCTATCTGTTGGACTTTACCGCCTTGGTTGCCGGAACACAGTTTCGTGGACAGTTTGAAGCACGACTCAAAAATGTGCTGACCGAAGCAAGCGAGGCAGGCAATGTGATTTTAGTCATTGATGAAATCCACAACATTGTCGCCGCCGGAGATGCTGAGGGAGCGATGAGTGCCGCAAATATCTTAAAGCCGGCACTTGCCCGGGGTGAAATCCAGATTATCGGTGCAACAACCCTTTCCGAGTACCGCAAGCACATCGAAAAGGACAGTGCGTTGGAGCGTCGGTTCCAGCCGGTTCTGGTGGATGAACCCTCCATCGAGGAGAGCATTGAAATTTTAAAAGGGATCAAGGACTATTACGAAAGCTATCACCATGTAAAAATTTCGGATGAAATCATCCGGGATGCCGTTGTACTTTCGGAACGATATATCACCGACCGATTCCTGCCCGATAAGGCTATTGATGTCATTGACGAGGCAGGCTCCCGGGTAAATCTCAGAAACCGGGCACTCTATGATTTGACAGTCTGCAAAAAACGTCTTTCCGAAATTGACCGTGAAAGCGAGGATGCCGCAAAATCTGAGGATTACGAAAAGGTGGCACTGCTCCGTTCTGAGCAGATGCAGCTTCAGGCAAGGAAAGAGCAGGCAGAGCAGGAGGCTTCTCAATTTGAGATTCAGTATGAGGATATTGCCGCAGTCATTGAAGGCTGGACAAAAATCCCGGTTCACCGTTTGACCGAGGACGAAGCAACCAAGCTTCTGAATTTGGAAGCACGCATCCATGAACGTGTGATTGGTCAGGAGGATGCAGTTTCTGCCGTTGCCCGCGCCATACGTCGGGGCCGTGCCGATATCAGTCTGAAAAAATGCCCGGTTTCCTTTATCTTTGCAGGTCCGACCGGTGTCGGAAAAACCGAGCTGGTAAAGACGCTTGCCGAGGTCATGTTTGACCGGGAAGAAGCATTGATTCGATTTGATATGTCCGAGTTTATGGAAAAGCATTCGGTTTCTAAGCTGATTGGTTCTCCTCCGGGATATGTCGGCTATGACGATGCCGGACAATTAACCGAGCAGGTTCGCCGGAAACCCTATTCCGTTATTCTGCTGGATGAAATCGAAAAGGCAGATTCCGAAGTATTTAATCTGTTCCTGCAGATTTTAGATGACGGTCGGGTTGCAGACAGCCACGGAAAAATCGTCAACTTTGAAAATACAATCATTATTATGACCACCAACGCAGGCTCAGAATTCAACACAAGCTCCTTAGGCTTCGGCTCCAAGGACGAAGTAACACTTTCCGATAACGTGGATAAGAGCTTGAAACAACGCTTCCGTCCGGAATTTTTGAACCGGATTGACGAAATCGTGACCTTCAAACCGCTTACCAAGGATGAACTGCGTCAGATTATCGACCTGCTCTTAAAGGATATTGTCAAAAAGCTGGCAGAGAAAAATGTCACCTTTTCCGTTTCAGACGATGCAAAGGAATTGATTCTGGAACAGGGCTATAATGTCCGTTATGGCGCAAGACCGCTAAAACGGGCAATTCAGATTCTGGTTGAGGATCCACTTGCACAGCTTTCCTTGAAAGGTCAGCTTTCCGACGGTGTAACCGTTACCGCAGTCAGAGATGGCGATAAAGTGGATTTAAAAATTGGTTAAACAAAAGGGACTGTTGCATGAAACGAATCTTGTGTATAAAAATTCATTTTCTTGTAGGGGGCGATGCCCACATCGCCCCGTAATTCGGGCGGATGTAGGCATCCGCCCCTACAATTTTGAATAAAGTATACACAAAAATGTTTCACGCAACAGCCACTTTTTTTATTATATAGGAAATTACAACATTTATGTTGTAATTTCCGGAATAACAAAATTGCTTCCTTAATCTCACGCCCGCAGGCGGGGATTCGATCAGAAGCTTTTTTATTATTCCTGATAAATTTTTTCAATTGCAGCAATGACACTCCGTCCATATTGGGCATCGGCAATATCTGCATCCTCGCCCTTTACATATCTGCAGAATTCCTCAATCTGATCCTGCATAGCGGTATCCGGCTTCGGAAGCTCAACCGGCCCCCAGCCTGCCCCGGTATTGATAAAGGGATGCACCGTATCGCTGACCTTTAACGCCCCGTCGGTAAAATAATAAATCGCCTCATAACCGCTATAGGAGTATCCGCAGAAGGTCACCACAGCACTCACCCCACCCGGGAAGGTTGCATAAATCTGGGCGTGTCCCTCCACATTCGCTGTGGTTTTGACGTTCCCGAGACTACTTTCCAAAGAAATTGCCTCCCGGCATCCCAGGGTATAAAAGAGCTTATCCAGTGCGTGTGCGCCATAGTTCATCACAATGCCGCCGCCTGCCTTATCCCGTTCTAAAAACCACTTCGGACGGGTCGGAAGAAAATAGTTGATAGTACGGTTTTCCGAGAACATACAAAGCTTTCCCAACCGCCCGGAGTCAATCACTTCTTTTACCACACGGTTTGCCTGAAAGAATCGCTGTACATGACCGACTGCAAGCTTTTTCCCGCTTTTTTCTGCCGCCGCAATCATCCGGTCACATTCCTCCACAGTATTTGCCATCGGTTTTTCTACCAGCACATGAAAGCCCTTTTCCAAAAAGAATACCGTTGCTTCGCAGTGCAGAAAATGTGGCAGATTCAGGATAACCGCATCCGCATCGGATTTTTCTGCCAACTCGTGATAGTCGGTAAAGCAAGGCACCTTATATTCTGTCTCCAACTTCCGGAGCGTTTCCTCATTGACATCACACAACGCACAAAGACTGCATTGCTCGGACTGCTCAATTGCACGGATATGCTCCATCCCGATAATTCCGGTTCCTACAATCGCAATTTTCAACATCCTTCATTGCTCCTCTCATCGGTCACATAGCTTGTTAAAACATCTGCAATGTGTTCCGCTCTTTTTTTGATTTCTGCCTCTGCGGAAAAATCCTGATGCTCTAACTTAGATAGTGTATGCACGTTGGAAAATGCCGAGAAACAGAACAGATTCAACGACATCGCTGTCTGCCGCACATCTAAATCCTTTCTGAGAACCCCTTTTTGAATGCCTTCCTCCAAAAGCCGCTCCACGCCCGCAAAAAGCTTGGTATCCACCTGCTCAATATACGCACCGTAGTTCAGATTTTCCCACAAAATTAACCGCACAAAATTCTGATCCTTTAAATGAAAATCAAAGTAATCCATGACGATTTTGCGGATAGTTTCGATTCCGGTAAATTCGCTTTCCTGCAGGATTTTTTCATTCTCTGCAATCCGTGCATACACCATTTGCAGCACCTGCTGGTACAAGCCTTCCTTGCTCCCGAAATGGGCATAAATCATCTGCTTGTTCACGCCTGCTTCTTTTGCAATCGCATCCACCCGTGCCGCCGCAAGTCCGCATTCGGCAAAGGCTTCCTCCGCGGCATCCAGAATTTTCTGACGGGTGATTGCTGATTTTTTACTCTGTTCCATTATTGAATATTTTTGAGCCAATCGGCGATATTTTCTTTGATGAAGTCATCATCGTGCAGAAGCGGATACGCATCATGGACACGGGTTAATTCCTCTGCCTGTCCTTTGGAGAGGGTTTCCTCCGGATTCAGGCACAAAATATTTTCCATCAGCCCCTGACGTCTTAATACCTCATGCACACCCGGAATACAGCCTGCAAAGCCGTTTGCCGCATCAAAAAATGCCGCATTTGCATCGGTTACCTGAGCCGCCAGGGTCAGAAGTGATGCCGGGATAGAATCCTTTTTCTTTGCTTCCTTGAGCATTGCCAGCATATCAACAACCTTCTTGGTCCAGAGGGTCCAATGTCCTAACAGACCGCCATCAAAGCCCTTGGTTACAATCTTTCCGTTCTTTTCAAACTGATAGTTGGTCAGCAAATCAATCACGATGTTATCGTCATTTCCGGTGTAGAGTGTGATTTCATCACATCTGTCTGAGGTTGCCGCCGCACGTACAACATCCAAAGTTGTGTAACGGTTAAAGGATGCACACTTGATTGCAACTACATTTTCTACTGCACATACACGTTCCCAATAATTATAGGAGAACACTCTTCCTCCAACTGCAGTCTGCAGATAGAAGCCGATTACCGGCATAATCTTTGCAACTGCTTCGGTTCTTGCAACCATTTCATCCTCACTCAGGTGATTCAGACCGCCCGGGCTTAATAATACTGCATCATAACCGTATTCCTTTGCAAGCTTTGCTTCTGCAACTGCCTGCTCTACCGGTCCGCACGCACCTGCCACCTTAACGATGACTTTGCCGGTCTTTTCTTCGTATTTGTCAATTTCCTCCGAAACAATCTTCAACACCGGCTCAAACAAGCCAACCTCCGGCTGTCTGATTTCAAACTGTGTGGTGTGTACTGCAGTTGCAATACCGCCAACACCGGCATTCAGATAATAGTTCATCAAAAGTCTCTGACCCTTTTCGTTTAAGGTTCTGTCTTCATTCAATGCAAGCGGGGTTGCCGGGATTACAGTTCCCTGCTTTAAAATTTCCAATGCTTTTTCGTGTCTGTTCATATCAAAATCTCCTCTTAATAGCTTCCTTTTCTTTCTTCAAAATGGGTCGGTTTTCCGAGTGTTCTGCCACCGTCTAACAGCCATTCTGCCTGCCAACGGATTAAGGTTCTGACCGGAACCTCCGGATAACCGAAGGTTTCCATTGCTAAGGATGCATCGTTTAAGTATGCATCATTTCCACATTCGTTTTCAAATAATGGTTCTTTTCCAAGATATTCTCCCAATTGTAAAGCCGCACCTTTAATCGAAACGGTTTCCGGTCCGGTTACATTCATAATGCAGGCAGGTGCCTTTGCATGGAGCAGACCGCGGATTGCAATTTCATTAGCAGAGCCTTGCCAGATGAAGTTGAAGCAAGGAGTGGAAAGACTGATTGGCTCGCCCTTCATAATCTTGTCTGCCACGTCAAACAGAACGCCGTAACGTAAATCCACCGCAAAGTTCAGACGGTAAATGAAGATATTGGTTCCGAAGGTGTTTGCCGCATACTCAAATGCACGTTCTCTTGCCAGACAGCTCATTGCATATTCCCCGTTCGGAATCGGCTTATCCTTCTCGGTGCATCCGCCCTTTGACAACGGAACAATCGGATAGATGTTACCGGAGGAGAATACTACGATATTTGACTTTTTGAACTTGTCTGCCACAAATGCCGGCAGAGTTGCATTCATTGCCCAGGTCTGCCATTCGTTGCCGTCGGTTCCGAACTTTCTGCCTGCCATGTAAATGACATTCTCTACTTCAGGTAAGGAGTAGAGCTTTTCGGTGTCCAACAAATCCATTGCAATGATTTCGATATCATTTTCCCGCATGAAGGCTTCTGCAATTTTGTCACTGCCACGGGATACAGCGTAGATTTTCTTCTCGATTCCTGCTTTTTTGCAAGCATTCTTTGCCAGCACGCAGAGCGACGGCCCCATCTTTCCGCCGGCACCCAGTACCATGATATCACCTTTGATTTTTTTCATGTCCTCAACCAACGCATCAGACGGGGTGGTGAGTAATTCATTGAGTTTTTCTTCTGTCCACATATTCTTTCTCTCCTTATTCATTTTTTAAATAACACAGATATTCTTCCTTGCTCATCTGCGGTTTGAACGATTGTTTGACTTTCTTGGCAAGTCTTGCTCCGTCAACGAGCAATTCTGCCGCAGTATTTGCCATGATTTTTGCCGGCAGGATATAGGCATTTTCCTTGTCTGCCACCCGGAATTCCTTGGCGTGCAGACCGCCGGAGAATCCGCCAAAGGATGGTTGAATCGTTGGCAGAACCGAACTCAAATCCCCGGCATCGGTTGAACCGACAATTTCCTTTTGATGAATGATATTCTCTTCCCCTATCAACTGGCTTGCATTTTCCATAAATATCTCCGAGAGCTGTTCGCACTCTACTAAAGGCAGATATCCCGGAATATCCTCCCATTCCACACTTGCACCAATCATCTGTGCCGCACCGGTCATTGCACGGTCAACTGCGGCATTTCCCTTTTTGATTGCGGCAAGGGTTGCACCCCGGACATAGGTATCGATACAAACCTCATCCGGCACCGAATTGACAACATCGCCGCCCTTGGTGATAATCGGATGAATCCGGATTTTTTCCTCCTCCCGGAAGGTTTCCCGGTTCGCATGAATCCCTAAAATCGCCAATGCCGCCGCATTCAAGGCATTTGTTCCGTCAAAGGGCGTACTGCCATGTGCCGCCTTTCCCCGGAAGGTGATATTCTTTGCCAAAAATCCCATGTTACTGCCACCGGAGTATAGCTTTCCGGCTTCTTCATTGGGTTGTGCGTGTACCATCATTGCCATGTCAATGTCATCAAAGGCACCTTCTGCAATAAGCTGTTGCTTTCCGCCGTAGGCACAAATTTTCCCTGCGTCCTTTAAGGATTTCCGATACTCTAAATCAATAAATTCTTCTGCCGGCACCGCAAAGAAGCAGACATCTCCGTCCAACTCGTCCATGACACCGCTTTTTTTCATGCCGATTGCTGCCGCAAGCATTGCCGCAAGCTGTGCATGATGCCCGCAGGCATGAACCACGCCACCCTCCTTGGCATCGGGATGGGCACTGCACCGGACTGCATCCAGCTCTCCCATGATGCAAACCCTTGCTTCTGACCGTTTTCCTTGTAACGAGGCTTTCACCCCGGTCAATGCGTGCGGATAGGTGTAGGGAATTTCGTACTGCTCCAACACTTCACGAATGCGTGCTGAGGTTTTTTTCTCGTCATATCCGGCTTCCGGATTCTGATAAATCTGCCCGGCAATCCGGAATATTTCTTCTGCGTGTTCTTCTATTGCCGCTGCAATTCTTTCTTTGATTTGCTTTAACTCCATATACACCCCTCTTTTCAAAAACTAACCGTTTGGTTACTTTTATTATAACATATAATCCATCTTTTGTCAACGATAAAATCAAAAACAGATGCACAAAAATGTACACCTGTTTTGCTCAATTCGCTAAAATGTGTTGTTCATCCTTTTCCTGACAACTCTTCCTCACGATACATTGACATGATTTTTGATATATGATATAATTAGGTAAGATTCTCCTGTGTGGAGAAGGAACACGACAGAACCATCCCTTATATTTTTTACCGTAATATTTCAACCTACAAGGAGTTTTATTCTATGTACAAAAAAATAATCACTTATATTATATGTATATTTTTGCTATCAGGATGTTCTGCTTTTGAACCTTCCACCCCACTCTCAACAGAAGATAACCAAAACAATCAAACCATATTAGAAGAAAATCTTTTTATGGACTATGATGCAGGGTTCGCTTTAGGTTCAAAAATTAAAGAAATAAAATCATTACCAGACAAGGATAAGAGTGTCATTTTAGTAGATCAGGAATCCATATCAAAACAAGTAATCGAATCCATAAAATTTTCTTATAATGACACTCCCTTAACACCGGAACAGCACAAAGAAAAAATCATTGACATCATCCGAAAAATAGCGATGCAAGCCGAAGCCGACCGATTAAAAATTGAACCGACACAAGAAGAAATAGATGCATATAGGGAACAATTTTATAACGAAGAACTGCTAAAAAGCAACCTTCCTTACATCAATGGGTATTTAGCAGGAGCCGAAATTACAATAGATGATTATATTCAGGAAACCAAATTCAGTGCATATTTAGCCTGTAAGCGACAAGCTCTGTGGCAACAAGTAAAACCATCGTTTGAGGCTGACATGCAAGCAGAGGCACAACGGCGAAACATGAGACTACATGATATAGAAACTGAATATTATAAAAAATACGGCGATACTTTGGTTGAAAATGCTGAAATTCAAATTTTAGATAAGGAATTGAAAAAGATTCTTTCTCGGTGAATAAGACAAAGACAAACAAAATACTCTCAAGCAAATCGTCTCATCACTTCAATTGAAATGAGGTAATGCTTTATGAAACTGTTACAATTTAAAACAAGAAAAACCTTGATGTTATATATCATCATTGGTATATTGCATTCACTATCAATAATATATATGTCCATTTTGCTTTCAGAATTTTTTTCTGTACCATTCATAGGCAATCGGAAGATATGGACAGTTATTGCTATGATATGTATTATTAGTATTTCATTGTTTGAAAAGAAGAAATGCGAAGAACCATATATATGGATTTTTCTTTCAGCGACGCTAATTACATTCCTGACAAGTTTCCTTTTTGCCACAATTATATTTTTCTTCACACCAATTGTAGATTTTTGACACAAGTGTGACAATCCGCAAGTTTATAAAAACAAATTGCGGCCTGTAACTGGACGCATTTGGTCTACAGATGGTAGTGCTTATATAACAGATTGGATGAAATCAGTCCTATCAAAACGTTTCTATCAATAAATTTCTTAAAAGGAGAAGAAAATCATGAAAAAAAAAATTATTTGCCGTTATATCAACTTTTATATTAGTTAGTATATTCAGTGTTGTTGTATGTGCAAAATATTCTAATACAATTCAAGCACTAAAGGTTCCATTTTCCATCTTTGTTAACGGTCAACAGCTTGATTCCTCTATACCAGTTATATCGCACGAAAACAGCACCTACCTACCCATCCGAACCCTTTGTAATGTGCTCGGTGCTGAAATTGAGTGGGATAGCGTGAACCGAAAAATTGAAATCCTGACAAAAAAGTCGGAAGTAGATATTCAAGTAGAAAGTGGATATCAAGGTATTGAGGGTTGGGTCGGCAAATCAATTGATTTTCAAATACCTTTACAAACTGCAGTTATGCTTGCAGAGGAAGCATTTCAACAAGCTTTCGGTGATGAATTTATGAAAAGTACATATGTTTCTAATGTAAGTGAGGTTGACAATGAAAAATATTTTAGCGTAACAAGAATCAAAAAGGACGGACCTGTTGTGGGTGGTTGTTGGTCAGCCATCATCCGAAAGTCAGATGGTAAAATCATGCGGATAGAAACAGGAGAATAAGGAACAAAACACAAGGGGACGGTTCTCCAAACACAAGGGGACGGTTCTCTTGTGTGACAGGGGGACATGCCAGTTTGTCACATTTCTTGCACATTCTCAGGAGTTGAGAGTTATTCTCTCGGCTCCTTTTTTTCCCAGACTGACACCAACAAACAGATTTGGTGACAGCGTGACAGGGGGACGTGCCAGTTTGTCACACTTCTCGCACATTCTCAGGAGTTGAGAGGTTTCTCTCAACTCCCTTTTTTCTACAATACAAACAAAAAGCTTACAGTCATTCACATCCCCCGGTGTGCTTCTGTCCGGCTCACACAAACATGGTTCCCACAGACCACGGAGCGATATACGGTATAGTAACAACCGAATTTTCATCCGCAACCAGCTTTGTTTCGGGATAATACTGTGCCATATAGGCAACCTCTGATTTGGGCGGGATATTAAGCTTTATTTTTGCACTACCTCCGCCAACGCTTGCATTCAGTATGCTCACGCAGGCAAGAGTACCGTCTCGATAGATTCTTGGAAGCACAACGGCTTTGATTGGTGTAATCATTCTTGCGTTAAGGTTTTTTCCGGAAAGATATTCTATGACATTTAAAATCTGGTCTCGTTTTTGGGTACTGATGATTTTATTCCAGGCATCAAATGCAAATACTGCCCACTTTCCGCCAAATTCTGTCGTCACAATTCCGTTTGCAATTTCGCCCAGTCCCTCTGCATCCTGATGAATAGAAGTGTATCGGCTTAGTGCCTCTGTTTTTCCATTGATATCCTTGATATAGTAATTGTGATTTGCAAGGAATCCGCCGCTCCAGGTTCCACCTTCAAAACCACGGTTTACGGGGTGTTTTTCATACATTTCAACCACCTTGGAAGTATCAGCAGGATAGACCTCACCACTAAACCGGAAGCCTTTTTCCGCAAACAGCTTCATACTCTTTGCATCGGTCAGCACGGGCTTTTTCATCAACTCTTTGATTTCATCGTCCGAAAGATGACGTGCAAAATCAAAGCTGAGCAAGAACACCTCGCCGCCCCGGTCGTAGGTCATCGGAACATTAACATAGCGCCAGCCCCCTTCTCTTGACGAATACATACCGATGGAATCATATTCAAACTCGGTTTCACATTTTATATCAAGCGGTTGCTCCGGAATGACAACCGCTATGCCGTCCGGTTTTGTTTTTTCATTGACTTGCACCATTCTCTCCCAGTAACTACGATGTGCTGAAAATGCACCCAGCATCTCACTATGCCAGGGAAACGGTTCGTGTTCACGTTTTAGGATTGCATAGCTCATTGCGGTACTGCCCAATGCAAAATAATACGAGGTTTCCATGCAGGTGCCGGCAATGGTTTTTCCAAAGGCAACATCGGGAAGGCTTTCAATTTCGGGGCGGATTTCCGTTACATAATCGGGCAAGGTCCGATTCTGAAGCTCTATCATATCCCCTTTTAGGAGAATATCATTGAGCTCATAATCATCATAGGTTCCACCGCCGGGACGTGAACCCGGATTTTTGCCGGTTGCATCCTTCATGGCATGGAAGATAAAATGCAAATCACCACCATGATAGCCACCGAGCGGACCATGCTGACAGCTTATGATGGTATCGGGAGACAATTCATGTATGGCTTTGCTCACTTCATAGATAAAATCGTACAATCCTTGTCTGAGAAATTCTGTATATTTTTTCCGCCATTTGATATCGCCAAAGCTAAGCTCATGCACCAGTTCCTCCCGGGAAAAGGAGCTACCGTGCATCACATTAAATTTACTGAGGCAGTAATCGCAGAAACAGCCATTATTGACCGGGGCATGATGCCAGGCTCTCAAATCGTCATCAAACCACATTGCATAGGGTTTTACGATTTGGGCATAAAGCTTCACTTCTTCAACAATATATTGTTTAAAAAAGTCTCCACGCCAACAGAAGCAGTAATCCGCAACGGTACCATCCTCCCCTACCAGATGCTCAGCAGGAGAACCTTCATAAATCAGACCACTGCAATCATTCTTTTGCGAATATGCACCGTGACCGATTGTGTTGCTGATTTGCATCGAAATACGGATGCCGATTTCCTTGAATTTTTCTGCCTGACGTTTGATTGTCTCGGCAGTATTTTTATGTACTTCAAGTGTCGGATAACCGTAGTCGCTGGAAAACCACACCTCATCGCAGGAATTCGGGTTTTCCCGGATGATTTTTACCAGATTGTCAATATATTCGTCCCTTTTCTGTCCATCGCTGGGAAGTCTTTGTGTAAGCATAGAACCCCTCCGTTTTTTTCCCAATTATATCATATAGATATTATAACATTTTTATCGGGGCTTTGATATGCTTTTTTATACAAAAACTTGTATAAAAGATAGATTTATATTCTAAAACGTATCTTAGATTTTGTTCCATTGCGTTCTACAGCCTTGTAAAAGAATTTACACTCATTTTAAAAAGAGGTAAAACGTCATTAAATCGCTTTACCCCTTTTTGATTTCACCCAACCATTCTCCGATATTCCGGTTTCAAATAACCGGACAGGATTTCGTACGGAATCGTAAATTCGACAAAGCCCCTTGCATAATAGGACAGCTCATAAGGCGGAAAAAATATCACAAGTCCATCCTCCCCAAGATAGAAAAACTGCTCGTGCATACTCCCCACCAGCGGTTTTTCCCACAAATCATGGTACTCCTCCGGATTTTTTTCCACAATATCGGCAATCCGCTGGTTCAGAAATTTCAGATACGCATCATCTAAAAACAATTCCGACAATAACATCTGCCGATTAGCCTGTAAATCCACCGTTCTTGCAACCCGATTTTTGCTTCCATGCACTCCTTCGCAAAACAAATAGCTTTCCGTATAAAAGCTTAACATTCCGTTTTGGTTATAGGTAACCATCGGGGTAAGGCGGAGCTGTCTCTTTTCATACTCCGGCATTCCTTCGCTTTTTTCAAGCAGTTCCAACCAGCCGTCTGCTTCTTTTTGAAGCTCCTGATTCAGCTTTTTTTCAAATTCTTCCTCAGAAAACCCAAAAAACTGCGCAATTTCCATTTCCACCAAGGCATTCTCCGTTTCATATTGCTTTTGCTCCGTTTTCATTCTGATTGTGCCCTGCTCACAGGCACAAAGCAGCAGCATAAAACAAAGCGGAAGAATCATTTTTAAAGAATAATGCAAATCAAGCCACCGCTTCCTTCATTAATAATCCGCTGCAGAGTTTCCTTTAGTTTTAACCGTGCCTCATCCGGCATTTTTCCAAGCTTATTGTGTAACCCTTCGTTGACCAGCTCATAGAGTGACTTTCCGAAAATGTTGGACTCCCATATTTTTGCCGGATCAGCTTCAAATTCTTCTAATAAGTAACGAACCAATTCCTCCGACTGTTTTTCTGTCCCCACAATCGGGCTGACTTCTGTTTCAATATCCGCACGAATCATATGTATACTCGGTGCTGATGCCTTTAGTTTAACCCCGAATTTTCCGCCTTGTTTCACAATTTTTGGTTCATCCAATGTCATTTCCTCTGTGCCGGGGGAGACAATTCCATAGCCTTTTTCCCGAACCTCATGCAAGGCAAATGCAATTTTATCATATTCCGTCTTGATTTTTGAAAGTTCCTTAATCAGTTGAATCAGCTTTTCCTCATTCTCTATCTCAAAGCCGGAGGTTTCGCCCAGAATCCGATAAAACAACGATTCCGGAAAGCTCAAATCAACTACAACATTCCCCTGCCCTAAATCCATACCGTCAATCCGGCAGCTTTCTATATATTCGCACCGCCCAAGCCCCTCGGCAAGCTTTCTTGCATGACGGATTTTTTCCACCGACTGCACCTGCTCCAGAACCGATTGATACACCGCTTTCCCCAGCCAATGCTCTGCATCCAGACTCTCCACCCAGGAAGGCATCCGGATATTGATTTCTCTTAGCGGAAACTCAAACAGAACCGTCTCAATCACCCGATTGATATCCTCTGCTGTCAACTCCTCACAGTTGACCGCAAGCACCGGAACCTCGTACTGCTCCTCCATCTGCTCACGCAATTTCTGAGTCTTTGCGGCATTCGGGGTTGTGGAATTCAAAAGCACAACAAACGGCTTGTCAATTGCTTTTAACTCACGGATTACACGTTGTTCTGCCGATACATAATCCTCTCTTGCAATCTCGGTAATGCTTCCGTCTGTCGTTACGACCAGACCAATGGTAGAATGCTCGGTAATAACCTTTTTTGTTCCGATTTCTGCCGCCTCATGAAAAGGAATGGGTTGCTCAAACCAAGGAGTGCTGACCATCCGAGGGGTATCCTCCTCAATGTAGCCAAGCGAACCGTCCACCACATAGCCGACGCAATCAATCATGCGAACCTTAAGATTTGCATTTTCTCCCAGAGAAATCGGAATTGCTTCATTTGGAATGAATTTCGGTTCGGTTGTCATGATGGTTCTGCCTGCCGCCGACTGCGGCAATTCATCCCGTGCTCGCTCTGCCTGATAAACATTCGGAATGTTCGGAATTACCAACAAGTCCATAAACCGTTTGATGAAGGTAGATTTTCCGGTTCTGACCGGACCGACCACACCGATATAGACATCTCCGCCCGAGCGTTCGCTGATATCCTGATATAAATTGTACTCTGCCATTGTTTATCCTCCTTTATTTTCGTACAGGTTGGTATATGTATATGAGAAAAAGAATCCGGATATGCCCACCAGAGAAAACACTTTTTCTGAAAAATGTTTTTTCCCTATTGCCTTTTTTCAACGAATCATATATAATATGTGAATAAAGAAAGGAGCGGATTTGTTTGAACCTGAGTCAATTAGCACAGCTTGCCCATGTTTCTGTTTCGACAGTTTCCAAGGCTTTTTCCGCAAGCTCGGACATCGCTCCGGAGACAAGACAGTATATTTTTGATATCGCAAAAGAACACGGTTGCTTTGAAAAGTATTATAAAGAAAAATATGACCGACCGATTATTGCAGTTATCTGTCCGGAAATCCGAAGCACCTACTATACCGCTTTTTTAGATGTCCTGGAGCAACGAATCCGGGATTGGGGTGCTGCTCTTTTGCTTTTTACCACAAATTTCGACCGACAGCAGGAAATGGATATTCTTCATTACTGCCGATGCTTTGCCAAGGTCAGCGGTATTATCTGCATCGGCGGTTATGCACCGACGCACGCAACCGACGAAATTCCGGTTGTAAAAATCGGTGCAACCAACCACAAAACAGACCACGCCGACCATATTCAAATTTCCAACAAAGGAATTTATGATGCCATTCTGCATCTGAAGGAAAACGGGCATAAAAAAATCGCCTTTATCGGCGAAAAACTGACCATCAGCAAACAGGAGCATTTCGTAAAAGCAATGAATCGGCAGAAGCTTCCTGTAATGGAGGAATATCTGATTACCTCCGACTACCGTTTTGAACAAGCAGGCGAGGATTGTATGCAAAAGCTATTATCACTTTCCAAACGTCCGACTGCAATTGTTGCGGCTTATGACTATATTGCATTCGGTGCAATCAACCATATCAGGCGGAACGGTTTTTGTGTTCCGGAGGATTTTTCAATCATTGGAATGGATAACATTTCACCGTCTGACTATCAGGGCATTCGTTTGACTTCAGTAAAGGTTGATTTTTTACAAGTATGTAACCGGGCATTTGATTTGTTGCAAGAACGCCTGAAGCATCCGCACCCACAAACCCATGTGCAGGAGGTCTTTGAAACTGTTTTAATCAAACGGGATTCCGTCACAACATTACATACATAAAATTTTTTGTTTTACACAAACTAAGAACAACGCAATAGGAATAGGCAGATTACTCTGTTTATTCCTCCTCTTTTTTCTGCAAAAAAATAAGGGTAGAAACAAATTACATTTGATTCATACCCTTACAAATTTATCATTACGCTTGTTCCGGAGCACCTACCGGGCAAACATCTGCACAAGCTCCGCACTCAATGCAAGCTCCTTCGTCGATTACATATAAGGAATCGCCTTCAGAAATTGCGTTTACAGGACATTCACCTGCACATGCGCCACAGCTGATGCAAGCATCACTAATTTTGTATGCCATTGGAATACACCTCCTTTGAAAATGTCAAAAGCATAAAAACTTATGCACTTTCTACAGTATATCACACTTTTTTGAATTATTCAAGACTTTTTAGCATTTCTTCGTCAATTTTTTCTGCATTTTTGTCCTGCGTGGAGCGTTTGAGGATTTTTATCTCGTCCACACGGAACTCCTGCACAGCCTTTTCCCGTTCATCGTCAATCTTGACCTTAACCAGACCTTTTAAAATATTAACATATTCTACTACACCCTTACCAATCGGTGTCTGGACAACAGAGCCCTGCTTCGGTGTAATCTTCAAAAGTTCCTCATAGACATCCTGCTCATACTTTAAGCAACACATGAGTCTGCCGCAAGCACCCGAAATCTTGGTGGGGTTTAAGCTCAGTCCCTGTTCCTTTGCCATTTTGATAGAAACCGGTTCAAACTCACCCAAAAACTGGGAACAACACAAAGACCGACCGCATACACCGATACTGCCGATGGTTTTGGATTCGTCCCGGACACCAATCTGCCGAAGCTCAATTCTGGTACGGAATACGGTTGCTAAATCTTTGACCAGCTCACGGAAATCCACTCTTCCCTCTGCCGTAAAATAGAAGAGAATTTTCGATGCATCAAAGGTGTATTCCACCTCTACCAGCTTCATTTCCAGCTCATGCTTTTTAATCTTTTCCAGACAGATTAAAAAGGCTTCTGCCTCTTTTTTCTTGTTCTCCTCCCGGATTGCAAAATCCGCCTCGGTTGCCAGTCGCATCACCGGCTTTAGCGGTTTTGTAATCTGCTCATCCGGAAGTTCGTGCCGTCCGACAACAACCTCACCCAACTCAACGCCGCGAGCGGTTTCTACGATGACACTGTCACCTTTTTTTATATCAAAATCTCCTGCCGCAAAGTGATAAATCTTTCCGACCGGCTTGAATCTGACTCCTACTATAATCGCCATTCGTTTTCTCCTTTTTTGTTCTGTACCTTTTTATTATAGTACAAAATTTACGGATTGTCAAGCATTACTCCCCGTAACGGATTTTATCGTTGTCTCATGCAATGACAACGCCCTTTTGCAGCATTATGTTTGCATAAACTGCAGTTTCTCCGGTAGCAATAATAGCATATGCCTTTTTTGCTTTTTCATAAAATTCAAAGCGCTCAACTTCTGCAAAAACTTTATCTCCCCTATCATCTGCCTCAGAAACAATCTCTTTATAAACATCCCAAATAGGCGTTTTTACATCATCTCCGGGCATCACCTGCATCAGAGATACCGGATAATCGACATAGGTATCAAGCGGAAAAACTTTTAAAATCGCCTCAAGTATTTCCGGAACACCATGACCGTCAGCACGTACCACAATCGCATTCTTTCCAATTGTTTCTGCCGGAAAATTTCCGTCAGCAATGACAATTGTGTCACTATGTCCCATCTCACATAAAACCTTTAAAAGCTCAGGGGATAAAACTCTCGGAATTCCTTTTAACATATCTCATTTCTCCTTTATTTCTATGTAATTTTACTTAGTCTCATATCAAGCCTTCTCATAACAATTCTCTACATAACAGTCTATTAAAAAGACACTTCCATCCCGTCATAGGAGGTCAGGAATCCTTCTTTCTCTGCAAGCGGAGCAAAGGTTTCATAAAGCACATCATCTGCATTATGTGAAAAATGATTACAGCAAAATACCGTTTTTTCATCCGCACAGCCAATCTGCATCAGGTGTTCCTTTACCCGAATATTCACATCCAGGCTCATATGCCCAATATAGTCCACCTTTTTCATATTTCCGTTGGTACAATCCAGAGAAACAAAATCAAAGTGCATCGGATTCTGTTCCAGATATTCCCAGACAGAATCCTTGAAATAGTCGGTATCATGTGCATACAAAAGCCTTTTTCCCGCCGGATTTTCAATGATATAGATTGCCGGGCAAGCCCCCTGGTCATGTACTGCCTCTAAAGCCGTCACACGGTATTCCCCCACCATTTCCGGTTGATAATAAACCAGCGCTTGTGTTTTAATCCACGCAGAGGGATTATAGTTCTTCCGGTAGATATGTCCGTTAATTGCCTGCATCACCCCATGGGTTCCGAAAAAGGTAATCGGATTTTCTTCGCCCTGATTAGAAAAGCCCGGAAAACGCATCACAATATCATCCACATAAAGATGATCGGAATGATTGTGCGTAATCAGAACATTCTTGATTGTGGTCAGGTCAATTCCGTTGTTTAAGCAATGCATATAGGTATCTGCCGGAAAATCAATCAACAGATTTCCGTCAATCAACGCCTGCGACCGGGTGCGGAATTCCTTACCGCCCAACTCCCTTGCACGGGTACAGATTTTACAGTTACAAAATAATGCCGGAGTTCCTTCTGCCGCCGCAGTACCTAAATATTGTATTTTCATTGTTTTTCTTTCCTTCCCTATTTCTGAATCAGCCGCAAAGCATCTGCCAAGGTTACCGCCCCGATAACCTCAAAGTCCTGTGGTACACGCACGCCGGACAATGACCGTTTCGGAACAATTGCTTTGGAAAAGCCGAGTTTTTTCGCTTCGTGCAGGCGTTTTTCCAGTTGTGACACCGAGCGAAGCTCACCGCCCAAGCCAACTTCCCCGATAAATACAAGCTCTTCCGGGACAGTAAAATCTCTTGCACTACTTGCAATTGCCGCACAAACACCTAAGTCCACCGCTGTTTCATCAATCCGCAGACCGCCTGCAACATTGATATAAACATCGGAGGAGGAGAGTCTGACTCCGGCACGTTTTTCCAGCACGGCAATCATCAGAAGCACACGGTTTAAATCAATTCCCGACGACATTCTTCTCGGATTTCCGAACCCGACCGGTGCCACCAGCGCCTGCACCTCGGCAAGCACGCCACGGCTTCCCTCCATCGCACAGACGATACTGCTTCCGGAATAGTTGGAGTTTCTGCCCTCCAACAATGCCGCTGAAGGATTTTCCACTTCGGAGAGTCCATCGTTTTTCATATCAAATACACCGATTTCGTTGGTGGAACCAAACCGGTTTTTGACCGCACGCAAAATCCGGAAGGAAAGCTGGCGGTCCCCCTCAAAATAGAGGACACTATCCACCATATGCTCTAACACTCTCGGTCCTGCCAGGGCACCGTCCTTGGTAACATGACCGACAATAAACATGGCAATATGCCTTGATTTTGCCACCTGCATAAAGGCATTGGTTGCCTCTCTTACCTGCGGAACGCTACCGGGTGCCGAGGTGATTTCGGAGCAGTTCATCGTCTGAATGGAGTCGATAATCACAATCTCCGGATTGACTGCATCAATTGCGGAAAGAATGCTTTCCACATTATTTTCCGAAATCAGATATAACAAATCGGTATCCACACCCAAACGTGCGGCACGCATTTTAATCTGCCGCTCCGATTCCTCACCCGAAACATATAAAATCGTCTGTCCGATTTTTTGGCAAATCTGCAAAAGCAGGGTGGATTTTCCGATTCCCGGGTCACCGCCGACCAAAATCAGCGAACCCTTGACGATACCGCCACCCAATACACGGTCTAACTCACGCATTCCGGTTGAGGTACGGATTTCCTCGGTCATTTCAATTTCACGGATTTTTTTCGGCAGACGTTGCTGCGTCACACTTCCGATTGATTTTGCACCTGCCGTTTTACTTTTTTCCTCTATAATCGTCTCCTGCAGGGTGTTCCACTCATTGCAGGCAGGGCATTTTCCCATCCATTTTGCAGTCTGGTAGCCACATTCGGAACAGATATAGGTTGTTTTACTTTTCATCTTGTATCAGTTCTTTCTAAAAAAGTTTCTTGCTGTCCAGCATCAGGGTAACCGGACCGTCATTTTGCAATGTGACCTGCATATCTGCGGCAAACTGTCCATGCTCGGTCGGGACATTCTGCTGCTTGCAGTAGGAAATCATTTCCTCATAAAGACGGTTTGCATGGTCGGGCTTTCCGGCACCGTCAAAGCTGGGACGTCTGCCCTTTCTGCAATCGCCGTAAAGAGTAAACTGCGACACAATCAGCAAGCTACCTCCAACATCCTGCAAGGAAAGATTCATTTTCTCGTTCTCATCCTCAAAAATCCGCAGTCCGATGATTTTATCGGCAAGATATTTCATATCCTGCTCATTGTCCTCATCTGCAACTCCCAAAAACACCAGAATTCCCTGCCCGATTTTGCCGATTGTTGCACCATCCACCGTTACCTCGGCAGATTTTACCCGTTGAATAACTGCTCTCATTCCAGCTCCTCCAATTCCTGATGCAGCTGTTCCCATTGCTGGTATAGCTGTTCCAATTTCTCATTTTGTTCTCCGATTTGTACCGAGATTTCCTGCACCTTTTCATAATCCTGTGCAATTTCCGGCTTTTCCAGCTCAGCATTGAGTGTTTCAATTGCCTGCTCGGTCACCTCAATTTCCTGCTCAGTTCGCTCTAACTGATTGGCTTTTTTGCGTTTTTCTGCCGCAAGCCGCTTTTGTTCCCGATAATCCTGACCGCCCGATTGCTCCTGCACCGGCTTGGTGTTGCGGATGCGTTCTAAATAATCGTCATAGTTTCCGTCAAATACCCGGATACCGTCCTTCTGAAGCTCTACGATTTTCGTCGCCAGACGGTTCATAAAATAACGGTCATGCGATACACACAAGAGGGTGCCGTCATACGCAGAAAGTGCCTTTTCCAACGCCTCACGAGAACCGATATCCAGGTGGTTGGTCGGCTCGTCCAGGAGTAAGAAGTTGACTTCCTTTAATATCAGCTTGACCAGCTCCACCCGGGCACGTTCACCACCCGAAAGAGTTTTGATTTCCTTGAACACATCCTCCCCACGGAATAAAAACGCCGCCAAGGCATTGCGAATCTGGGTTTCGGTCATTTTGGGATATTCGTCCCAGACCTCGTCCAAAATGGTCTTATCTAAATGCAGATTTTCCTGAATCTGGTCATAGTAGCCTAAAAAGGTATTTGCTCCGATTTTAAAATCACCCCGGGTTGGCTCATACGCACCGGTGATAATTTTTAACAAGGTTGTTTTTCCGCATCCGTTTGCACCTACTAAAAAGACCTTTTCGCCCTTGGTAATGTGCAGGCTGACGTGTTCAAATAAGAATTCCTCATCAAACCGCTTTGCCAGCTCCTCACAAATGAGGGTATCCTTTCCGCCGCCTGCAAAGGCACGGAAGGAAAATGCCGTCTCCTCCGGTACTTCATCCGGTTCCACCAAGTCTTCCTTTAACTTATCTATGACCTTTTGCTTGCTTTCTGCCGTTTTGATATTCTTTTCCCGGTTCCATCGGCGTTGTTGCTCAACAATGCCCTCTAACCGCTTAATTTCCCGCTGGATATTTTCATATTTGCGTTCTGCTGAGAGCTGTGCGATTTCGCTTTGTGCCGCATAGGCACTATAGTTTCCGTTCATGGAATAGAAATTCCCGGATTTTAATTCAAAGGTTTTGTTGGTCACCTTGTCGAGAAAATACCGGTCATGCGAAATGATGATAAATGCACCCTTATAGGCAACCAGAAATTCCTCCAGCCATTCCACCGAGGCAATGTCTAAGTGGTTGGTCGGCTCGTCCAAAAAGAGCAGATTTGCATCGGACAAAAGAATTTTACCCAAAGAAACCCTGGTTTTCTGTCCCCCTGAAAGTGCTTTGACGGGCAGAGAAAATTCCTCCTCCGAAAAGCCAAGTCCCAAGAGGGTTGCCCGGGCTTTGCTTCGGTATACGAATCCATCCCGTTGGGCAAACTGCTCCGAAAGCTTATTCTGCCGTTCTACCAACTGCTCTAAATCCCCGTTTTTCTGCTCAATATCCCAGCGAATTTCCTCTAACTCCTGCTCAATCGTCATCACATCCTGATAGACGGTCAGGGTTTCCTCCAGCACACTCAGCTCTGAGTCGTTGCAGGCATATTGGTCTAAGTAGCCGATTTTGGTAAACCGGTTTTTGAACACCTCGCCGGAATCATAACTCATTTCCCCTAATAATATTTTAATGAGTGTCGATTTCCCGGCACCGTTGATGCCGACAAACCCGATTTTATCATGGTCATCGACCGAAAAGCTCACCCGGTCAAATAACAGTTCATCCCCGAATGATTTTTTCAGATTGTGTACATTCAATAACATTTTCTCACCCTTATACTTCTGTTTCCATCATCGGTGTGATGAAGTGATGCAGAATACTGTAGCCGTAATATAAATCCGGACACCACCGTCCGCCCAGATCCTCCAGGGTCTTGATGGTTCCTGCCCAGGTCATCTTGCTGACCGAAAAATATCTTTCGTGCGGCTCACCAATCGGTTCCAAGCCAAGATAAGCGCTCATATGATTGAAATGCCCACGCACACCATCCTCCTGCGTTGCAAAGGTTTCGTGGTCATAGGTTTCATCACCGGTTGCCGTTTTGGTTTTGATTCCGGCAAAATTGTTCTGCTCCGGCAGGACTCTGCCGCCGTATCGTCCGAATGCGGTTTCCTTTGCCGACTGTGCATACAAAATTTCCGGACGGATGCCGGTTAATTCGCCATACTGCCAGTAAAAATCAGCCGCTAACACAAAATTCTCCGAGGCGTTATTTTCTTCTGCCCATTTTTTCGCCTGCTCAATACGAACCTGCGGCTCTCCAATCATCTGCGTTTCGGAAGGTGTTACCCCCAAAGAAAGTCGTTCTCCATCCTTTGCCTGAATCACACGATAAATCAGCGAACAAGCCTCCACACGGGTCAGCTTTTCCTTCGGATTCAGCTTCTGCTCACTGCCAAGCATATATCCGCGTTCTACCGCAATACATAAAAGCCGTTGATAGTCCTTGTCCACCTCGTCTGCATCGGAAAAGTTTTCCTCTAAAATGGTGCGGTTTCTGATATTCCCCTCTGTAAGTCCCGAAACCATAACCAGCCCGGCACAAAACTCTTCCCTTGTAATTTCCTCCTGCGGATTGAATACAAGCTCTTTTTTCTTCATATAATTCTGATAAACTGCGATATAAGGCGCAGACCAACGAGTCTGCCAGATGTCGGCAAACTCGGTTACGGTATTTTCCTCGTTTACTGAATCCGGCAAAAAGGTAGAAACCAATAGCTTAGCCGTCTGTTCCCGGGTAATTGTCTCACCCAAAGCAAGCGAACCGTCCTCCATGCCGTGCAATATCTCATGCTCCACGCAGTAGTCCACCGCTTCCTTTGCCCAGGGATATTCGTCTGTTTCCGCGGCATAGGCGGCGGTTAAGAGACAGGAAACCATCAATAGTGTTGTAATGATTTTTTTCATAAGTAAACCCTTTCATTCTTATATTATCTTCTTAATTGCCTGATAGACATTCCTTGCATAATGCGAAAAAACTTTATTATTGTTCCTTCTATTTGGTTCTTTTTGTTGCGTCATCTTATTATTAGGGACAAATTTTTTGTCGATATGCAAACTAAAGTTTGCTCGATATTTTTACTTCGTAAAATCGATATGTTTTCCCTTCGATCAAACTCGATATGATATGAATTCTCGTTGCGTCAGCAACATATCGAGCACACCTGTGCATATCGAGTGCGAAGCACATATCGAGAATTCGTTAGAATTCATATCGCTGCGGTGCTGTGCACCGCATATGCTCATGTGATATCAGGAACAAAAATACGGTAAGGACAGATGCCCACATCATACCGCCTTGAATATCTGCAATTGGATTGTCTCATTATATCACATTATACACTAAAATATCAAAAATTTCAATCACTTTCTACAGATATCTTGAATTATGCCATAAATTATGATATACTCAACATCAAGAAAACGTATGAGGTTACAAATATGAACATACAAAAAATCAGATGTGTTGATTATCACATCATTTCCGAAAAAATCCCGTCTGTCTTTGACGGATTCCGGATTCTGCATCTATCCGACTATCACAATCACCCGGTTCCGGGGTTATTAGAGGCAATCAGCAAGCAGAATCCTGACATCATTGCAATTACCGGGGATATGATTAACGAGCATGAGGATTACCAGCCGGTGATTCCTTTTTTGGAATCACTTCTTACAATTGCTCCCTGCTACATGGTCTCGGGGAATCACGACACCTGGCATTTAGATTACCGGGAATATGTCCGTACCTGCAGAGAGAAAGGTGCAATCTTTTTACAAAACGAAAGAATCTGCTTAGAGCGAAACGGTGCACAAATTTTTCTCTCCGGCATGGAGGATGTTTTCTGCAAAACCCAAAAAGGAATGGAAGAAAAATTAGAAGAAGCTTTTTCTGCTTTAGGAAAGATTCAAGCCTTTGACATACTTCTGTTTCATCGGGCAAACCTGTTGGATGCTTTTTCGGGACATGGCTTTGATTTGGTGCTTGCCGGGCATCTGCACGGCGGACAAATCCGACTTCCGATTGTCGGCGGGGTTCTTGCCCCCAAATCAGGTCTTGCCGCAAACGCAAGGCTTCTTTTTCCCGATTACACCGGCGGAAAATATCGGTTGGATGAAACGACTACCGCCATCGTATCCCGTGGCACCGGAAATGCAACCCTTCTGCCACGGATGTTTAATCCACCTGAAATTGGTGTTATTTCGTTACACGCAAACTAAAAAACGTAATTTCCTATACAGTAAAAAAGTGCAGAATCATCTGCACTTTTTTGATATCTCTTATTTTAAAACAACCTTATGGAATACTTTCTTTCCTTTTTTCACAATCATGCCATTTTCACCGAACATCTCCTCGGTTACTACCATATTGACATCTGTCACCTTTTCGTCATTGACAGAAAGACCGTTCTGCTGAATCAGACGTCTGCCTTCACCCTTAGACGGAATCAGCTTGGTGAGCATCAGAACATCTAAGATACCTGCACCGATTGCTTCGCTTCTTTCCAGTTCGGTGGTCGGCATATTTTCACTGCTTCCTGCACCGGAGAACACTTCTTCTGCCGCCTTTTGTACCCGGTTTGCTTCTTCCTCACCGTGTACCAGCTTGGTTACTTCATAAGCCAGACGTTTCTTTGCCTGGTTGAGCTGTTGACCTTCCCACTTTTCCATTTCACGGATTTCATCCATCGGAACAAAGGTGATGAGCTTTAAGCAACGAATCACATCATCGTCAGCCACATTGACCCAATACTGATAGAAATCGTACGGCTTGCACTTTTCCGGATCGAGCCACAAAGCACCCTTTGCAGTTTTACCCATCTTCTTACCCTCTGAGGTGGTAAGCAAGGTAAAGGTCATACCATAGGTCTGTACCTGATCCTTCTTATGACACAAGGAAATACCGCCTAAAATATTCGACCATTGATCATCACCGCCCAGCTCAATCTTACAATTGTATTTGCGGTTGAGCATCAAGAAGTCGTAGCTCTGCATCAGCATATAGTTAAACTCTAAGAAGGACAAGCCCTTTTCCAGTCTGGTCTTGAAGCATTCAGCGGTCAGCATCTTATTTACCGAGAAATGCGCACCGATATCTCTCAGGAAAGAAATATAATTCAAATCCAGCAACCAATCTGCATTATTAACCATCAAAGCCTTATCGTCAGTGAAATCAATCAGCATACCGAGCTGCTTTTTAAAGCATTCGCAGTTATGTTGAATGGTTTCCATCGTCATCATCTGACGCATATCGGTTCTTCCGCTCGGGTCACCGATGGTTGCAGTTCCGCCACCAATCAAGGCAATCGGGCGATGTCCTGCATCCTGCATATGCTTCATAACAACCATCTGCAGAAAATGTCCTACGTGCAGACTGTCTGCGGTCGGGTCAAAGCCGATATAGAAGGTAACCTTCTCTTTTCCAAGCAGTTCCCGGATTTCTTCCTCATGTGTGGTCTGTGCAATCAGACCTCTTTCCATCAGTGTATCAAATACGTTTTGACTCATTTGTAATCCCTCTCTATATATCATTTATTTTTTACGAATTCATCAGATAAGTGACCTCATGCGAAGTCAGATATCTCCATCTGCCCAGCGGAAGGGTTCCCAGCTCAATTTTTCCAATCTGTATGCGTTGCAGATGTGTAACCTTAGAGCCTACCGCCTCGAACATTTTTCTGACCTGACGGTTTCTGCCCTCATGAATGGTGATTTTCACGACCGTTTGTCCATTGACTGCATCCATGATTTCTACCTCAGCCGGAGCCGTTTTGAAATCTTCATCAATCACAACTCCCTTGCGGAGCTGTTGCAGACCCCGAACCGTGATACCGCCCTTTAAGGTTGCAATATAGGTCTTGTCCATGTGAAATTTCGGATGCGTAACCCGATAGGTAAAGTCTCCGTCATTCGTCAGGAGCAAAAGTCCCTCGGTTTCATAATCGAGTCTTCCGACCGGAAAAATCCGTGAGGAAATTTCCTCCCCAATCAAATCCACCACCGTCGGACGTTCAAACTGATCCTTTGCCGTTGACACATACCCGGAAGGCTTATTGAGCATGATGTAATACTTCTTCTGTGTTGCCTTGATGGGTTTGTTGTGGACTGCAACCTCGTCTGCACCGATTTCGATTTTTGTTCCCAATTCCCGGACAATCTGCCCGTTCACCCGGACTTTTCCCTCTGCAATCAAGGTTTCTGCCGCTCTGCGGGAAGCAACACCGCACATCGCAATATATTTTTGTAATCTGACAATTTCTCCCACGGTACTCCTCCCCTTTTGAATAGTCCCATCTATTGTATCATATTTTTTTTAATTTTACAAGTACTCAAGCAAAATAATTCAAAACATTTTAAAATTTAGTTGCTTTTTCTCTGATGCAGTGTTATAATAATTGTGCGAAACAAACCGAATAAACAGATACTTGGATATTTTTCAGAAAACTGATATATCCCTTTTTTTGCTATACCGTTTTTTGACTTTTGCAAAAAATGCAAATTCCACTTAGCGGTATGGTTGGATGTTATCCAGTCTCTGTTTAAGGTTTGTTTCGCGACAATCGGAGTTTGCGTTTTTATGCGTCAACTTCGGTTGGCGCATTTTTTTATTGTATAGGAAACTTCGTTCCTATACAATAAAAAAAGAATTTAATGCCCGTGCGAAATTTTCCGCCAATGGCGGAAACGCACATGGGCGTAACAAAGCGACCTGCTTCTTCTTACCGCTCTGTATCACTTCAAAGTACACGATGATTTTATGGAGCGGTTGCGGCGAAGCCGCTTTGTTCCAAAGGAGGTTTTATCATGGAAGATTACAAAAAAGCATATTTCAGTCTCTTTAATAAACTCACTGATGTCATTGAGGAATTAAAAGAAATTCAATGTCAAGCTGAAGAAATGCTGATTACTGATTGCCCGGAAAACAAAGATCAGGAAATGTAAAATAGGGACATAATGTCCCTATTTTACATTTCAACATCCACTTCTTCGGGGATAGAAAAAAATGCTTCAGAACGGACAAACTGAGCCAAAACAAGGCGTTTCCTTGTTTTGGGTTACCCGACGGCGTACAGGTGTACGCCGAGTAGCGAAGTTTGTTCGTAGCAAAAAGGCATAAATTTCAGAAAAATCGAATCAAATGAGATTTTTCATCCAAGAGAAAGTATTTTATAAATGATATGTCTGCGTTACATATGAGTGTCGCCTTTTTGCGTTCTGGACTTTTTTTGCATCCCCTATTCATAATCTCTCGGAATATCGCTCCTTGTACTATAGACACAGAATCCGCCTTTTGGCAGGGTATCCTCTAATTTCCCGCCCTTCATTTCCAGCTTTACCGGTTCCTTTTGTGCACAATAAAACGGGTCATCACTCCATGGTTCAAAGGAATACCGATAAATAGTTCTGTCGCCACCATTAGTATCCAGCAAAATATCAGACGGTGATGCATTGGAATTGACTGCAACCACCGTGAAATCATCTCCGCTTTTTACTGCGCAAACGTAGTCGGTGCTTTTATTTGCCGCTGCTGAGAAGTAATCCTCGCACCCATCAGATGAGAAGCAGGTTTTTACCTGTTCACCCCCCAATGCATTGGAGAGCAGACAATAACCGTACCATGCCGGATATGCTTCTCCTGCCTCGGGAATCGTATCTCTGACCCAATGCCGGAGTCCCCAACGGTGCACTCCATCAAAAAAGCTATCTATATTATAGGTATGATTGGTATTTTCCACCGTTGCCGGTTCCAATTGGCAAGCACCACGTCCTAAATGCATCTGGTCAAACAATGTCCAGATTAAGGTTGTCTGATGACCTGCCGCAACCGATGCCGCAACAATGCTTGCAAGCTTGGTTCCATACTGAGGAGTGTTTCGTAAAAGCTCCATCTGGATTCCGTACTCGTCCATCCAGAACGGTTTTCCGGTCGGCTTTACAATCCTTGTAAAGTCATTGCTCATCAGCTTCCATTCCCAATGCTGTACATAGTTATAGAAATGTCCTGAAAAAATATCAATCACATCACCCAAATCTGCCACCGCATTGGCAAGGTGTCTGCCACGTTCCGAGTTGTTGGGGCCTACAAACTTCAGCTTATCCCGGATTCCGCCACGCTTTAGCCTCTCATCCAAGGTCCGGACGACCGGGACATAGTAGCTCCAGGCATCGGGATAACCTTCCGGAATCGGACGCCGCTCATTCGTGGTCGGTTCCACAAACAACGACAGGTATTTGATATTGGTAAAGCCACGTTCACAAATCAGATAGGAAAGTGTCTGATACGCCCATTCTGCAAACATCTGCGGATGGCGCTCTGCGTCGATGGTTTCATGTCCGAAGTGCGTTGCACCGCCTCCGCATTCGAGTGCGATATCAATCCCGTTATCCTTCATTTTCTGGAACCAACGGCAATATGCCTGCATCCGTTCGGTGTTCATATCATAAGGGCCTTCCACCGCCCGACAGTTTGTCGCAATGCTGAAAAAGGTTCTTGCAATTTTCAAATTCGCTTTTTTGGCATAGGCAATTTCCCGGTCAATATCTGCTTCGGTTCCGCCCCGGAGTTCATACTCCTTCATCAGCCCGAAGCCGTGGTAAACTGCATTCATGCCTAAAAATTCATCACAGATAATGTTTCCAAAATCTACTTTCAAGGTCTGTCTCATTTTCATATCCCCCTTCCGGATTTCATGGGCATATTACCACGATAATCCGATAAAATCAACCCACCCGACCAATATCAATTTTTTTCTACCTTTGTGTCAATTTTCTTTTGCTCTTTTTAGTCAGAATGACCATGTGCTTTTTTGCGAAAACAAAAAGTTTTTCCGAAAATAAATTGACAACCCGCCTGATTTTGTAGTATGATAGAGGTATCATACAAAAAGGACGGATGTATTTTGAAAAATCAACCTTTACAATGGGTTTTAAAAAACGCCAGAAAATCCATTCCGGCGATTCTTTTATTGAGCGGTCTGAGTGCTTGTCTTTCCTTGCTTTCCTTAGAGTTTGTAAAGGCATCCCGAAGCCTTGTAAACATTGCAACCGGCTCCGGGACAGGCTCGTTCGGACACGCAGCTTTTTTATTGATTATTCTGCTTTTGGGACAATTGGGAATGCAGCTTGTTGTCAAGCTTTTGCAGACACATATTTCCTCCCGGCTCGAAATTTCAATGAAGCAAAGAATTTTCCGCAGTCTGATTGGTAAAAAATATCTTGCCATTGCTGACTACCACTCCGGTGAGCTTTTGAACCGGTTAAACAGCGATATTTCGACCGTAGTCAATGCAATTGTTACAGTCGCTCCTTCTGCGGTACTGTTTATCACACTGATTATCGGCGGATTTTCCATGCTTTATTCGATTGACCGAACCCTTGCACTGATTATTCTTGCCATTGGTCCGTTAGTGGCAGCCGGAGCAAGGCTCTATAGTGCAAAATATAAGCTTCTACATAAAAAGTGCCAGGCGGCAGACGGTAAAACCAAATCCTATATGCTGGAAATCCTGCAAAACCTATTGGTGGTAAAATCCTTCAGCAACGAGCAACCGGTTTTAGAAAAGAGCGAGGATTTACAAAATCATAGCTATCGGCTACGGATTCACCGTACCAAGGTTTCCTGCGTGGCACACGTTGGAATGTTTCTGATTTTTAATGCCGGCTATTATTTTGCGTTGGCATATGGTGCTTATCAGCTTTCTCTCTCGGCAATTGCGGTGGGTGATTTTACTGCAATGCTACAATTAGTCAATCAGATTCAGACACCCTTTAAAAATCTTTCTGCTTTAGTTCCGCAGGTATTTTCCATGCTGGCATCGGCAGAACGGTTAATGGAGCTGGAACACTTAGAATCTGAAGATGCAGTTGAAAAATTGGACGCAAAAGCAATTTATGATAAATTGGATGCAATCGTCTTTGACAATGTAACCTTTTCCTATAACCAGGATTCCACGGTCAGCGGTATCAATATGTCCTTCCAAAAAGGAGAGCAGATTGTGGTTGCCGGCGAATCGGGTGTCGGAAAAAGTACCGCTTTAAAACTGTTGTTGAGTATCTTTAAACCGCAGACCGGAGAAATTTATCTGCAATGTGACGGCAAGAAAATCCCAGTCAACGAAGCAAGCCGTTCCCTCTTTTCCTATGTTCCGCAGGGGAATCTGATTCTTTCCGGAACCATCCGGGAGAACATCACCTTTGCCAATGGCGATGTTTCAGAAGATGCTATTATTCAAAGTGCAAAGGTCGCTCAGATCTGGGATTTTATCAACGGACTGGAAAAAGGACTTGATACCGAAATCGGAGAAAAAGGGCTTGGTCTTTCTGAAGGACAGGCACAACGAATTTCCATTGCCCGCGCAATTTTATATGATGCCCCGGTTCTGCTTTTAGATGAAGCCACCTCGGCACTTGACTCCCAGACAGAGCTTGCACTTTTGCAGGCAATCCGGGAAATGACCGATAAAACCTGCGTTCTGGTCTCCCATAAACAAGCCGCATTTGATTTTTGTGATAGAGTGATTTATGTAGAAAAAAAGTAATAAAAGGATTGTTGTGCGAATAAAACCATTCGCACAACAATCCTTTTTTAGTCCTCAAACAATGGGGTGGAGAAGTAGCGTTCTGCAGTATCTGCCAAAACGGTAACAACCGTTTTGCCCTTTCCAAGCTTTTTTGCAAGCTTAATTGCCGCCGCAACATTCGTTCCGCTGGAGATTCCACACATAATGCCTTCTTTGGAGGCAAGCTCCTTTGCGGTGCGGATTGCTTCTTCATCCTTTATAATACAGATTTCGTTATAGATTTCCTTATTTAAAATTGCCGGAATTACACCGTCGCCAATGCCCATCTGCAGGTGTGTTCCGATTGAACCACCCGAGAGAATCGCCGCATCCTCCGGTTCAACCGCCCAGATCTGGATATCGGGGTTCTTTTCCTTTAACACCTCGCCGATGCCGGTAATAGTTCCGCCGGTACCGATACCGGAGCAGAATCCGTGAATCGGACCTCCTACCTGCTCTAAAATTTCTACTGCGGTCTGTCTTCTTTGAGCTTCGGTGTTTGCCGGATTTTCAAACTGTTGCGGCACAAACACATTCGGGTCCTCTGCCTGCATTTTTAATGCAGTTTCCAGACATTGCTCTATACAATCACCGATATTTCCGGCATCATGAATCAGAATCACCTCTGCACCATAGTGCTTCACTAATTTTCTGCGTTCCTCGCTGACCGAGTCGGGCATAATGATTTTTGTTTTATAACCCCTGACCGCTCCGACCAATGCAAGACCAATCCCTTGATTTCCGCTGGTCGGCTCAACAATCACGGTGTCCTTATGTAACAGTCCCTTCGCCTCTGCATCGCAAATCATGTTATATGCCGTTCTGGTTTTTATCGAACCGCCGACATTCAAGCCCTCAAATTTTACATAAATATCCGCTCCGTCCGGGTCTGCCAGACGGTTCAAGCGAATCATGGGCGTGTGTCCCAACGCCTCTAAGATATTATTATATATCATATTTTTATATAGCCTTTCTTACGTTTTTGTTTCACAAAATGTCACATATGTTTGATTTTACCACAAATTATCAGATTTTGCAACAAAAATTTCCGCTTCTGTAAATTTTTCTTTCTATGACTTCTTTTGCACCCCATTTGCATCAATCGTATAATTCTCCCGATAAATCAGCTCCGAAACCTTACAAAGCTCATACTCCGCAGAAAGTGACTCCAAAAGCACAGGCAACGCCTCAGCCGTAAAATCCGTTCCGTTGTGCAAAAGCACAATATCACCGGGCTTTGTTTTTCCTAAAATCCGTTTTGTGATTGCCTCGGCAGATTTTGCTTTATAGTCAAGACTATCCACCGACCATTGAATATAGCTTCTGCCCGAATCCTCACACGCCGAAACCACGGTATTATTATACTCACCGTAAGCAGCACGGAACAGCTCCGGCTTTTGCCCGGTCAGCTTGGCAATCACATCATCACATTTTTGCATATCTGCAAGAATTTCTTCCCGGCTCATTTTGGAATAATGGGCATGATTGTAGGAATGGTTTCCGATTTCATGACCGGCATCGCTGATTTTTTTGAGTGCCTCGGGGTATTTTTCTGCCCAGGTTCCGACTGCAAAAAAGGTGCATCTTACCCCATATTCCTCCAATGTATTTAAAATCGTGTCAATATCCGAATCATTCCATGCACAGTTAAAGCTCAGCGCTAATTTATTATCCTCCCGCTCTACCGAATAGATTGGAATCTCCCGCTCTCCGACTAAAAACACCGGTACAACATCCCTGATACATCCGATTCCAATGCCTACTGCACAAATACACAAAATCAGACAAAAAAGAGTCCGTGCACGGACAATCATAAAACGCATTGCAATATCCCTCCAAAAAAGATTTCTTATTCTTTAGGATATGCGTTGTCCGGCACGGATAGAACGTCATTTTTTCAAATCCTGTTTTCTCTTTTCGTAGATAAAGGGCATGAACTTTTCGGTCAGAGAGAAGTCCTTTTCGCCTGCAAGATATCCGGTCACAGTCGCAAGCACCGGAATGCAGAATACCATCACCATTCCAAGTGTAGTTCCGACTCCCGCCTTGAGTGCCAGAAACGGGTCGAGCACCATTGTCCAGATTACGAACGGGATATTCAAAAGCACATAGCGTATCCGCAACAGGGACGCCCCATCACTGCCAACCTTCCACGCATACGCATAACACGCCCATAAAATCACCGTAAAAATCACAATTCCTGCTGAAAGCACCAGTCCCTTTAAATGATACGGCTTATTCTTGGAATATGATTTTTTATCATACTGTGCTGCTTCCCAGGCATTCGAGTAGAGTGCCGAAAATTCAACCAGCACAAAGAGCAACGAAACCAGTCGCACGATAATTGCATGGTCTTTTAATCCTAAAATCATCGAAAAACCGATGAGTGCCTGAAACAGCACCACCACGATTTTGACTCCCAATACTGTAAATACTTGTCCGATTGTACCTTTTTTCATAACGCTTGATTCTCCTTATAACAGCCACACACTCAGTTGTTTCTTTGGCTTTGGTTTTTCCTCCTGCACCGGTTCTTCTGCCTTGGGCGGCTCCGGCTTTGGTTCCGGCTTCTTTTCTGCTGCTTTTTTTGTGGCAGGCTTTTTTGCCGGCTTCTTTTTTTCTGTCTTTTTTACAGCAGGTTTCTTTTCCTGCGGAATTGCAGCTCCGAAAAGCTCCTGCACCAAGCCAATCCGGATGCGGTTATTCTGTCTGATTTTTTGAAAAATCAGATTTGCATTCTCCTCCGTACAAGGAAGGTCGCAGAACCATTCCACAATTTCCGAAAGCTCGGTCTTGCTGATATGCTCATAATCATCCATCGGAAGATACCGCCGACGGCAGGCACGGTATGCACTCTTTACCCATACCTCCACAGACTCCCTGCCCTTTTTGAAGAGGAAATAGGATAAAATGCCCTTTAAATCATCATCCTCCTCAACCGGCTCACTGCGGAAACGGTCGTAAAAAAGCTTTCCCTCCAATGCATAAACCCGGTTGTAGTAACGTGCATATGCCGTACACAACGGCTTCATTAAAAGAGAAAGTGTCTCGGTTTTCACCACCAGATGAATCCGGTCTGCACCAAGCACATAACCAATCAAAGAATCGTCGGTAAAATATTCCTTCAATAAATATGCAAATTGCTGATAGTCACGTTCTGACCGGAACAGTCGTTCCTGCCCTCTTAACAGAACATGATAAATTCCGCTTTTACTGATTACCCGTCCGGCTCTTGCCATAAAAGATACCCCCAATATCATTTTTTGTCTATTTTATTGTAACATACCCCGAAAAAAAAATCAAGATTTATTCAATCATAAATGTGAACACACCTTGACATTTTTGTAAATTTGAGGTAAAATATATAAGATAAAAGAATTTTGAGTAAAAAGAACAGGTTTTGGAGAAAATTCTGTAAAACAATGCGAAGGAGAACAGCTATGCCAAAAAGAGAGGATATTGAAAAAATACTGATTATCGGTTCCGGCCCGATTATGATTGGTCAGGCGTGTGAGTTTGACTACTCCGGAACACAAGCCTGCAAGGCATTGAAGCAGTTGGGTTATACCATTGTACTGGTAAACTCCAACCCGGCAACCATTATGACTGACCCGGAAACTGCTGATATTACCTACATCGAACCGCTCAACGCAGAGCGTTTAGAGCAGATTATCAAAAAGGAGCGACCCGACGCTCTGCTCCCGAACTTAGGCGGACAGTCCGGTCTGAATCTTTGTTCTGAATTGGCAGAAAAAGGCATTTTAGAAAAATACAATGTTGAGGTAATCGGCGTTCAGGTAGATGCAATTGAACGTGGCGAAGACCGTGTTGAATTTAAAAAGGCAATGGAAGCACTCGGCATTGAAATGCCCAGAAGCAGTGTTGCATATACCGTTGACGAAGCAGTTGCCATTGCAAATGAATTGGGCTATCCGGTGGTTATCCGTCCGGCTTATACCATGGGCGGTGCAGGCGGCGGTCTGGTTTATAACATTGACGAATTGAAAACTGTCGTTTCCAGAGGCTTGAAGGCAAGTCTGGTCGGACAGGTTTTAGTCGAAGAATCCATCTTAGGCTGGGAAGAATTGGAGCTTGAAATTGTGCGTGATGCAGACAACAAGATGATTACCGTCTGCTTCATCGAAAATATCGACCCGCTGGGCGTGCATACCGGTGACTCCTTCTGTACTGCTCCGATGCTGACCATTTCCAAGGAACTGCAGGCAAGACTGCAGGATTACGCATATCGCATTGTTGAAAGCATTGAAGTCATCGGCGGTACCAATGTGCAGTTTGCACACGATCCGGTAACCGACCGTGTGGCTGTTATCGAAATCAATCCGAGAACCTCCCGTTCCTCCGCATTGGCATCCAAGGCAACCGGTTTCCCGATTGCGCTGGTATCTGCAATGCTGGCGGCTGGTCTTACCTTAAAGGATATCCCCTGCGGCAAGTACGGAACCTTAGATAAATATGTTCCGGACTGTGATTACGTTGTGATTAAGTTTGCACGTTGGGCATTTGAAAAGTTCCGTGATGTCAAGGACGAACTCGGCACACAGATGAAGGCTGTCGGCGAGGTTATGAGTATCGGTAAAACCTATAAGGAAGCATTCCAGAAGGCAATCCGCAGTCTGGAAAACGGACGTTACGGCTTAGGCTATGTCAAGAACTTCCACGAATGCACCAAGGAAGAATTGCTTGCAAAGCTTGCAATCCCGACCAGCGAACGCCACTTCATTATGTACGAAGCAATCAGAAAGGGCGCAACTGTAGACGAAATCCACGATTTAACCAAGGTGAAAAAATACTTTATCGAGCAAATGAAGGAATTGGTAGAGGAAGAAGAAGCGCTGATTTCGCACAGCGGAAAAATCCCGTCCGAGCAGGTTCTGCGTAAGGCAAAGGAAGACGGCTTCTCTGACCGTTATCTCTCCAAGCTCTTAAACCTCTCCGAGGCAGAGGTTCGTGGTGCAAGAGTCAGCATGGGCATTACCCAGGGCTGGCAGAAGGTTCATGTAAGCGGAACTGACCACGAAGCCTATTACTATTCCACCTATCATAATCCGGAAATTCCGCCGGTATCTGATGCGAAGAAGGTTATGATTTTAGGCGGCGGTCCGAACAGAATCGGACAAGGTATTGAATTTGACTATTGCTGTGTTCATGCGGCATTTGCTTTAAAGAAGATGGGTTACGAAACCATCATTGTAAACTGTAACCCGGAAACTGTTTCCACCGACTATGACACCTCGGACAAGCTTTATTTTGAGCCGTTGACAACCGAGGATGTTCTGAGCATCTACCGTGCAGAAAAGCCGGTTGGTGTCATTGCACAGTTCGGCGGTCAGACACCCTTGAACATCGCACAGGAATTGGAAAAGAACGGTGTTACCATTTTGGGAACCTCCCCGGAGGTCATTGACCTGGCAGAAGACCGTGACCAGTTCCGTCTGCGTATGGAAAAGCTCGGCATTCCGATGCCGGAATCTGGCATGGCATCCGAGGTTGAGGAAGCGCTCACCGTTGCGGCTGAAATCGGCTACCCGGTTATGGTTCGTCCCTCCTATGTGTTGGGCGGACGTGGTATGCAGGTTGTTGCCACTCCGGCTGAATTGGAACAGTATATGAAGCAGGCTGAGGGCGTAACCAAAGAACGTCCGATTCTGATTGACCGTTTCTTGAATCATGCAATGGAATGTGAGGCAGATGCAATCTGTGACGGAAACTTTGCGTTTGTTCCGGCAGTTATGGAGCATATCGAGCCGGCAGGTATCCACTCCGGAGACTCCGCTTGTATCCTCCCCTCTGCAAACATTTCAGAAAAGAATGTTGCTTTGATTTGTGATTACACCAGAAAAATTGCACAGGAATTGGGCGTTTGCGGTCTGATGAACATTCAGTACGCAATCGAAAAGGATGTTGTCTATGTATTGGAAGCAAATCCGAGAGCATCCCGTACCGTCCCGCTGGTTTCCAAGGTCTGCAGTATCAATATGGTACAGATGGCTACCAGAGTCATCATGGGCGATTTGTCCAAGGATGATTTGCAGTCAATGAAGCAGCCGGATATTAAGCACTACGGTGTTAAGGAAGCAGTATTCCCCTGGAATATGTTCCCGGAATGCGACCCGGTATTAGGTCCGGAAATGCGTTCCACCGGTGAAGTGTTAGGTCTTGCTCCGACTGTTGGTGAAGCATTCTTCAAGGCTCAGGAAGCAACCAAAACCAGTCTTCCGAAATCCGGCGTTGTATTCATTAGTGTCAACGACCAGGATAAGCCGGAAGCAGTAGATGTTGCTGCTAACTTTGCAAAAGCAGGCTTTACCATATTTGCAACCGAAGGAACCTATCACTTGTTGGAGCAGGCAAATGTTCCGGCTACAAAGGTGAAGAAGCTCCGCGAAGGAAGACCGAACATCTTAGACGAAATCACGAATGGTAAGGTTCAGGTGATTGTCAACACACCGGAAGGAAAGTCTATTGAGGGTGCTGATGACAGCTACATCAGAAAAGCCGCAATCAAGAATGCTATCCCCTACTATACCACAATGGCGGCGGCAGCAGCGGCGGCAAGCGGTATCTTAGAAGCGCAGAAATACGAAGATTCCGGCGTAAAATCCTTGCAGACCTTACACAACGAAATTCAATAAAACGGAGGCTGGCGATGAAAAAGCTTTTTCAAAGACTATCGCTGGGGAAGAAAATTTTCGCAGGAACACTTTTTGTGTTCCTGCTCTCATTTGTGCTATTATTGCTCGGACAGCTTGTTTTTTTCAACCATTATTACACCTATCTTGTCCGTCGCAACCTGCAGAACTCGGTTTCTGCACTCGCTTCGGAGTATCTTTCCTGGGAAACACACGCCGAAATCAATGCGGGCATTGTGCGTCGTTCCAATGAAAGTAATTCCTACATGATGATTCTTGGCGAAAACGGCGAAATCCGCCATCTGGTATCCTATGAAATGACGGTCGAAACCCCGGATAAAAAACAGTACCGGATTACACTGGACAATGCAACCAAATCAAAACCCTTTCAGGAAATGAATCTGAAAGAGGGAATGACCGTTTCTGTTCAGGTAAAGGGACACAGAGATTTTCGGGAATCGAATTTTTATGTCCCATTCCAGATTGATTCCGCTGATAAGCACTGGACAGATTCAAGCGACTTTCGGGGCATCCCTCCTGAAATTGCAGAAAAATTTGAAAATCACGTCATTTCCGGAACGATTGTTTCCATTCTTCTCCCGGACGAAAAAAGCCTCGGTATGTATCTTCCCAGAAACGAAACCTTCCGTGCCGCTATGCATTGGCGTCAAAAACGACTCAGTCAGGAATTAGAGGAAGAAGCCGGAACTTATCATTATCTGTATACCGATTTTGAATCGGGCAATCCTTATATGATTGTCTTTACCAACATCGAAAAAAACGGACGTGCCGAGAGCATCCTCGCCATCTCCCCCATGCGTTCGGTCGTTGAAGCAGTTACTGTAGCCGGAAGGATGAGTGCACTTTGGGGACTCTTTGCAATTTGCGTTGCCGGCATCATCGGATTTATTTTTTCCAAGATATTTGCACGTCCGATTCTCAGAATGTCTGCTGTTACCAAAAAAATGCGTGAGCTTGACTTTTCCGAGCTTTGTGAAGTCCGCAGTCAGGATGAAATCGGAATGCTTGCACAGAATATCAACGAAATGTCCGACCAGCTTGCAAAAACAATTTCGCAGCTGATGTCTGCAAATGAACAGCTTACTGCTGACATCGAACACGAACGTCTGTTAGAGCAGCAGAGAAAAGAATTTGTCGCAAATGTTTCGCACGAATTAAAAACCCCGCTTGCCATCATCCGTGCTTATACCGAAGCTCTGTCCGACGGAATTTCCAAAGAAAAGCAGGAGCATTATCTCTCGGTTATTGTGGAGGAAACCAAGCGTATGAATGACCTGGTGCTTGATATGCTGAAAAACGCAAAGCTTGAATCAGGAGCAGAGCGATTGGATTGTTCTTTACAAAGTTTATGCGAAACTGCCAGAAAAATTGTCCGTCGTTTTGAAAACACCCTGCAACAGGATGATATTCGCCTGACCTATACCATCCCAGATTCCGACCAACTCTATTATTTTGACCGCCATTGGCTGAATCAGGTGATTACCAACTTTTTAACCAACGCAATTTCTCATACTGCTTCCGGCGGAGAAATCCGGGTTCTGGTAAAGGGCGGAAGGCTTTCGGTAGAAAACACAGGGACGCAAATTCCGGAACAGGAGCTTGAACGGGTCTGGGAACGATTCTATAGAACCGACCAATCCCGAAACCGTCTATCCGGCGGAACCGGTTTAGGCTTAGCAATTGCAAAAAATATCCTGAATCTTCATCACGCAAAGTACGGCGTTGAAAATACTACCGACGGTGTACGTTTCTGGTTCGAACTCCCGGAAAAAGATAATTAGCCTTAAAAAGATGTTGCGTAAAGCTGTATGTGCAGCTAACGTAACATCTTTTTTTACTTTATAGGAAATTGCGTTTTTTATCACACATTTTTCCCAAAAGCCATAAAGTACAAAAAGGCATTGATATTTGTAGCATAATTTGTTATAATGAATCTATAACAAATTAGAAAGGGTGCTTTTATGACACAGCAACAAAAAACTCCGGTATACAGTTATCATACCTTTTATTTCCCTTTTGTGTGGGACAATGCCGGAAAATTCGAATTTGAAGACTACATCAATTGTCTTGAAGCCATGAATCGTTGGAACGATATCTCCGTTCACAACCTCGGAGAAGCTTCTGACAATGTCATTGCAAATTATCAGACACTTCAATATTATACAGATATGGGCAGAAAATCTCTTTTTGGCTGGAATTCTGACTTTGTTCGTTGTTATGAATATGTTGATGCAAAAGCTGATGCAACCTATCACATTGAAGCGGAAAAGGATTATAAACTAAGATTATACGGTATCAAACTGAAAATTTACAACACCGGAATCGGGATTCTGACCTTTGAGGTAGAAAATTCCCAATATAAAAGCCTTGCTGATGTGAAAGCAATCAATGAGCACGGCAGAAGAATTTA
>SVJN01000132.1 GCA_015068965.1 Oscillospiraceae bacterium | reverse complement strand
TAGCATGAAGGGAGGGGGACCATGTGAAACATGGTGGAGGGATAGAGGCGACTGTTTTTCCGGCAAGAATCAATCCCTCAGTCACTTCGTGACAGCTCCCTTTACACAAGGGAGCCGGACAAGGGAGCCGGACAAGGGAGCCGAAAAAAAGAGCCTTCTCCCTTACAGGGAGAAGACCCGATATTTCAGCTATCCGACGAAATTAATCCTCTTCGTCCTCTTCCGGTGCATCCCAGTTATGGTAGACGTTCTGAACATCATCGTTATCCTCTAAGTTTTCCAGAAGCTTACCCATCATGAGGATTTGCTTTTCATCCTCCAGGGTAACCATAGTCTGCGGAATCATGCTGATTTCTGCAGAGGAAAGCTCATACTTCTGCTCCAGGGTATCACGCACGGTATGGAAATCCTCCACAGAGGTGAGAATTTCAAAGCAATCGCCGTCCAATACACAATCGTCAGCGCCGGCTTCTAAGCAATCCATGGTCAGCTCATCCTCATCCACAGAGCTGCTGTTTTCAATCAGGATGACACCTTTTCTGTCAAACATAAAGCTGACACAGCCGGTCTGTCCCATATTGCCGCCAAATTTATCAAAATAGTGACGGACATCTGCCGCAGTACGGTTTCTGTTATCGGTCAGAGTTTCTACAATGACTGCAACCCCGTTCGGGCCATAGCCTTCGTAGGTGATATTTTCGTAGTTGTCGCCCTCGGTGCTACCCGAAGCCTTTTTGATGGTACGGGTGATATTATCGTTCGGCATATTTGCCGCACGTCCCTTTGCAATCGCATCCTTCAGGCTGGAGTTATTCTCCGGGTCGGGACCGCCTGCTTTTACAGCTACAATAATTTCACGTGCAATTTTGGTGAAAATCTTCGCTCTTTGTGCGTCGTTTGCACCCTTTTTACGTTTAATGGTACTCCATTTCGAATGTCCTGACATAAATCTCTATTCTCCCTTAACTCTTACTCTTCTTCCTGCATACTTGCATATGCTTCAAAGTTCTCAGCCTTTTTGATTTCACGCTTGGGCATCGGCGGCTTCTTGAAATAGGAATAAACCTTCTGCTTGGTCGGTGCCGGGGTATGCGCCGGAGCATTCTTCGGTGCAATAATGACCTTACGGTACGGTTCTTCGCCAACAGAGAAGGTGGTTACAAACTCGTTATCCTGCAGATTTGCATGGATGATTCTTCTCTCGTACGGATTCATCGGCTCTAAGGTGTACTTTTTGCCGGAATTCTTTACCTTTTCTGCCAAACGTTCAGAAAGTGCCAACAAGGCCTTTGCTCTCTTTTCACGGTAGTTTTCGGTATCGAGTGTTACCTTGATATAATCATCATTTTCATGATTGACTACCAATGAGGTTAAGTATTGCAGGCTATCCAACGTATCGCCACGTTTTCCGATGACGATACCCATATGTGCACCGCTCATTTCTACATCTACAGTATCCTTGCCGGTTTTGATATCCAGAGTAACCTCTAAGCCCATTGCATCAAACACCTGGCTTAAGAAGGTTCTTACGATAACAGCATTGGCATCCTTTACGGTTGCACGGATTTTTGCATCCTTAGAACCAATCCCCAAAAAGCCCTTGCTTGCTTCTTCCAGAACTTCTACTTCGATATCCTTCTCATCGGCAACCTTCAGCTCGGTCATTGCTAAGCTGATTGCTTCTTCAACGCTTTTTGCCGTTTTTTCTGTTTCTTTCAGGAACTTTAACAACGAAATCATCCTCTCTGTTTTTAAAATAAAGATTTAATGCAAATTGTTGGAACATCTGCATCAGATTTGATACAATCCAGTATAAGCCCAAGCCGGACGGCAGGGTAAATGCGAAGATACCGGTCATAATCGGCATCATCAGGTTCATGCTCTTTGACATCTGGGAAGCCATTCCCTCGTTCTCGGTATTCTGCTTTGCATCCGGAGCCTTCTGCATGGACTGCGTCTGCTTCATGGAAAGCCAGGTAGTCAGCACGGCAATTGCCGGAATCAGAATCAAAAGCACACGGTCTAAATACATAAATTTACCGGACAGGATATAGTTAATGGACACCGACGGCTGAACCGACAAGTCAAGTCCCAAAAATCCGAAATCCATCACCCACGGATCACCGGCACCGTATAACATCTTACAGAAGTTAGACAACTGAATCTGTCCCATACTAATCATTTGCTCCACGTTATACTTTGCCATGCTACCCAAAGCTTCCGGGAACTTTTCTGCCATCTGTGCCATCACATCGGTAATCTTCTGTGTTGCCTCGGGCAGGGAAAAATCAATGTTCATCAGATAGGTAAGCGGTCTTTGAATGACACGGTACAAGCCGAAGATAATCGGCATCTGTAACAATAGCGGCAAGCATCCGCCCATCATACTGACATTATTTTCTTTATAAAGCTTCATCATTTCTACCTGAAGCTTTTCTTTGTCGTTTGCATATTTTTTCTGCAGCTCTGCTAAAACAGGCTGTAATTTCTGCTGCTTGCGCATCGCCTTTTGCGACCGGACAGCAAGCGGCATCAGAATTAAACGAATCAGAATGGTGAACAGAATAATCGCCATTCCGTAATTCTGTACAAAATTATAGATAAAATGAATCAAAAACCCAAGCGGGCGTGTGATTAAGTATTCAAACATACTTGTTCCTTTCTGTTGCCGGGCATTACGGCAGCGGGTCGTAACCGCCTTTGTGGAACGGATGGCATTTTAAAATTCTTCGGATTGCCAGAAAACCGCCCCGGATTGCCCCATATTTTTCAATTGCCTCATAGGCATACTGCGAGCAGGTCGGAATAAAACGGCAAGAGCTTCCTCCCTTATAAGGGGAGATTGCTCTCTGATAAAATCGTATCAGCGACAGTAGTAGCTTCTTCATGCTCTTTCAACAACTCCAATTTCCGGAACGCATAACGGACATCCTTAGAAATCTGGGCATAGTCCTTACCGGCGGCACGGGTTCTTGCAACCATAACAATATCATATCCGCACTTTAATTCCGGCTCACTCAGGCGATAGCTCTCCCGCATCAGACGTTTGATACGGTTTCTGACAACGGCTTTCCCCACCGTTTTTCCGCAGGTTAAGCCCAGACGGTTCTCCGTCCGGCGGTTTTTCATGGCATAGACCACCACATAACCGCAGGCAATACTTTTCCCACGGTAATAAAGTCTGCGAAAATCCTTATTCCATTTGAGTGATTGCGTGTTTTTCATAGCTCGTCCGTTTCCTTCCAAGACCGTCAGCTTTTTACTTTATAGTTCCTATAAAGTGAAAAGAATTCACATGTTAAAAAAGGCAAAAAGCATCAGGCATATGCCTTATTACTTTCCGCCTTACTCATGTTACGCTGAGAGTTTCTTTCTGCCTCTTCCACGTCTTCTTGATAAAATTTTTCTGCCTGAAGCAGTTGACATTCTTTTTCTGAAGCCATGCTCTTTCTTTCTCTGGCGTTTCTTCGGTTGATAAGTTCTTAACACAGTCGGCACCTCCTCAAACAAACATTAATACTATTGCTAATTATTAGTACACCTAAAATTAGACATCATACCAATTATAAAGGATTTTTTGTCCGTTGTCAAGCATTTTTTTCAAAATTCTCAAAATATAACGGAATTTTAATAGAAAAACATGGTAGGTTCCTGCTTTTCTGATTCTTTTCCAAAAATCAGAATTCAAAATAACCAATTAACGGGCAATGGTCAGAGGATGTCAGGGAAATTTCATCGGTCAAAATTTCAAACCGCTTTGCCTTGGGTGCATTTTTGCCGTAGGTAAAGATATAATCGATGTTGCGCTCCGGCATAGTCGGGCAAAGGTAGGTGCCGTCCTCCATGAGCTTGGGATAATCGTGATGGGTATATTCGTCGGTTGTTTCCTCTGCTGTCAAGCGGATATCGCAAAAGCCCTGCTTTAACATATACTGATACGGCTCATCGCCCTGTTCGGAATTCTTGCCGTTGTTAAAATCCCCTCCGATAATGACCGGAACCTGATATTTCGCCGTGATTTCATCGCAGAACGCCTTGAGCTGATTTGCGTTTTCAATCCGCTGTAAAAAATCCTGCTCCGAATCTATCTTCCACCAGAAATGTGTCGAGGCAAGCACAAACCGGATTCCGGTTTCTTTTTCCTCCAAAAGTCCCCAGCAAACCGACTTGGAATTGGCATCGTTAAAGCCGTCATAGAGGAAATATCCGCTATCGAGCAGAGAAAACTTGTCCTTTTTATAAAATACTGCCGTATAATTCTCCTCCGAAAGCTCCGGACAGACCTCGGTGTATAAATCGCTGATTAATTCCGGCAGAGGTGCTTCTCCGGTGCGGATGCTGTAGGGACCGCACTCCTGAAAGGCACACACATCCGGGTTCACCCGCCGGATGATAGAATCTGTGAGCTTGTTGCGGAATGCCGCCGGTGCTGCGTTCCACACATTCTGACTATATAAGGTAATCATAAAACATCCCTCCTGAGATTTTGTAGCGTAAGGACTCCAATTTTTAAAAATATACTTGTCCTATCATAAAATGAATGCTATCATACTCCCGATGCGAAAACAAGATGAAAAACAAACGAAATATGTAGAAATTTTCATCATACCTTCTATTTTGGAATATCACAAATTTAAAGATTTTATTAACAAAAAATCGAATTTTGTCATTTTTTGACATTTTTTTAGATTAAAATTTGAAAATAATTGCGAAAATGGTATTGATTTCAGCTACCAGGTGTGATATGATTATATCGTGGTAGGAAAAGGAACCTACTGACAAATTTTCTGTTTTCAAAACTGAATATGGTGTTATTTGTAGTTACTTTTTTACCGCAACGTATTATAAAGGAGGCTATCAAATGAACCACAGCATTTCCGTTTTTATAGCGGATGACAACAGAATTTTTGCGAACAATCTTGCCAATTTCCTGGAGGCACAGCCGGACATCCGTGTCGCAGGCACAGCCTATGACGGAGAAGAGGCTTTCGGCATGATTCTGGAAACAAAACCGGATGTCGTATTAATGGACATCGTAATGCCGAAGCGTGACGGGCTTGCCGTACTCAAAAAGCTTTCTCAGACAAAGCTTGAGAAAACCCCTGAGTACATTGCAATGTCAGTTACCTCAAGTGACCGTGTGATTGATTCAGCAACCAGTCTGGGTGCGGAGTATTTTCTCTTAAAGCCGCAGACAAACGAAGCAATCCTCGACACCATCCATTCTCTGTTTGCACCCGCTCCGGGACATGATGCACTCAAAACAGATTCGCAAAATTCCAATGCTGGCGTTCAACCAATGACTTTTGATTTGGAGCATTTAGTCACCGAATGTATTCACGAGCTGGGCGTTCCCGCACATATCAAAGGATATCAGTATCTCCGCTCCGCCATCATGATGGTGGTCGATGATATGGATCTTTTAAACTACATCACAAAGCAGCTGTACCCTTCGATTGCGAAAAAGTTCGGTACAACCGCTTCCAGAGTAGAACGTGCAATCCGCCATTCCATCGAGGTCGCCTGGACAAGAGGCAGACCCGAAACGATGAACAATATTTTCGGCTATACAATTGATACCGAAAAGGGAAAGCCGACCAACTCGGAATTCATTGCAATGGTTGCTGACCGCATCCGCTTAAAAATCAAATAGCTTCAACCGGACATCCGGAATACGTTACAAAAAGACCTAACAAGCTCAAAAACATAAAAAGGGAATTTCTGAATCCGCAGAAATTCCTTTTTTATTATGTAGGAAATTACAACATTTATGTTGTAATTTCTGGAATAACAAAATTGCTTCCTTAATCCCACGCCCGCAGGCGGGGCTTCGATCAGAAGCTTTTTTATTATATAAGAAATCAGGAAAAGATATAAAAATTATTTGATTTTTTTTAATTTTGTGTTACAATATCTACAGAGGTAGGCGCAAGAACAAAGCGGCTTCGCCACAACCGCTCCATAAAATTATCGTGTACTTTGAACTGATGCAGAGCGGTAAGAAGAAGCAGGACGGTTACTGACGCACAGAAATCTTTGATTTCGTTTTGCGTCGTATGCAACAGCAACCCGACGAGT
>SVJN01000131.1 GCA_015068965.1 Oscillospiraceae bacterium | reverse complement strand
TCGGTACCTTCATTTCCCTTGGTGAGTACGATGGTAGCCTTTACAATCTGACCGCGAACCTCGTCCGGAACCGGTGTGATTGCACATTCCAGAACATAGGGGAGCTCCATGATAACACTTTCGATTTCAAAGGGTCCGATGCGGTAACCGGAGGATTTGATGACATCGTCGATACGTCCGACGTACCACAGATAACCGTCCTCGTCCATGGTTGCCTGGTCACCGGTGTGATAGAAGCCGTCATGCCATACATCCTTGGTCTTTTCTTCGTCTAAATAATAGCCGATAAAGAGTCCGCAGGGAACAGAATCCTTTGTCCGGATACAGATTTCGCCTGCATCACCGGTTGCACATTCGTTGCCGTCGGGGTCTAAGATTACCACATCATAAAGCGGACTCGGTCTGCCCATGGAACCGATTTTCGGGGTAGAGCCGACAAAGTTTGCGATAGAGAGTGTGGTCTCTGTCTGACCAAAGCCCTCCATGATGGTGAGCCCGGTTGCTTTTTTGAACTGATTGAACACTTCCGGATTCAATGCTTCGCCTGCTGTGGTTGCATATTGGATGGAGGAAAGGTCATACTTGGATAAATCCTCCTTGATAAAGAACCGGTACATGGTAGGCGGTGCACAGAAGGTTGTGATGTTATACTTTTTGAACATCGGCAGGATGTCGTCAGAATGGAAGCGGTCAAAATCATAGGTGAATACGCCTGCCTCGCAGAGCCATTGTCCGTAGAGCTTACCCCAGAGAGCTTTTCCCCAGCCGGTATCCGAGATGGTAAAGTGCAAGCCGTCCGGATTGACATTATGCCAATGCTTTGCGGTGGGGTAGTGTCCCAACGCATATTTATAGGAATGGGTTGCGATTCTGGGATATCCGGTGGTTCCGGAGGTGAAGAGCATCAGCATCGGGTCATTGCCGCAGGGAGAATTCTCTGTGCGGAAATAATGGGTGCTGAAGCGTTCCATTTCCACGTTAAAGTCATTCCAGCCGTCTTTTTTGCCGCCGACTAAAATCTTAACCATGTCCGGGAATTCTGCCGCTGCTTTTTCTGCCTCGTCCGATACCTCGCCGTCAGCCGTGCAGACAATTGCCTTGACTCTTGCCGCTTTGTAACGGTAGGTAAAATCATGCTCTACCAGCTGATTGGTTGCCGGGATTGCGATTGCACCGATTTTATGCAATGCAAGCATACAGAACCAGAACTGATAATGTCTCTTTAACACCAGCATAACGGTGTCGCCCTTTTTAATACCGAGGGATTCAAAGTAGTTTGCAGTCTTTGCAGAATACTTTTTCATATCGCTGAAGGTAAATCTGCGGTCGGATTTATCGTTGGCAACCCACATCATTGCAAGCTTATCGGGGGTTTTTTCTGCAATTGCATCCACACAGTCAAATGCGAAATTGAATTTGTCGTCGTTTTTAAAGCTGATGCCATTGAATACACCGTTTTCGTCATAGGTAGATTCTACAAAATTATCTGCAACGGTTTTGGTATGCTCTGCGGCAACAGCAGCCTTTGCGGCGATAAACGGAGCTTCGGGATATTCCTCGCTGACCTGTCCGTCCTGCGGATTCAATACGACTGCGTGGAATTCACAACCACCCTCGCTGACTGCAATCATGCCGTGGGGGATGATGCTGTTATAGAAGATAGAGTCACCTTCGTGCAGGACATCTACATGGGTTCCGATCTGAACCTTGAGTGAGCCTTTTACGATAACGTCAAATTCCTGACCGTTGTGCGAATTTAATTTAATCGGTGCGTTCTGCTCCTCTGCAAGATAGGGGAACTTTACCAAAAACGGCTCTGCAAGCTTTTCCTTGAATTTTGGTGCTAAGTTGTTGTAAACAACACCGTGCTTTTTGATAATTTTCAGACCTTCGCCCTTTCTGGTGATGGCAAAGGAGGTAAGGGTGGTGCTGGTACCTTCTAACAGGTCAACCACTTCAACGCCACAAGCCTTTGCGCATTTGTAAATAAAGGTGAAGCTGAAATCCGTCTCGCCCTCCTCTAAGAGCTTATAGTCCTCAACCGATACACCGGTCAGCTTTGCAAGCTCTTCGGGGGTATAGCCCTTTGCCTCTCGCAGGTCTCTGATTCTGCCTGCAACCTCTTTCAAATTGTAATCCATCTTCTTGTCTCCTTTCAAGTTTTGCTGTTTTTTTTCCTTGAATAAAACAAAAAACCCGTCTCAAAATAAACTTTTGAGACGAGTTATATAACCCGCGGTACCACTCAAATTACGGAAAATATTTTCCGTCACTTACCAGGCTCTATCAAGCCTTTTGCTTTAACGCAGCATTACGGAAGGAGTCTACTTGCCGAGGCTTTCGGTCCTCCGACTCAGAAGTGATAAGTCATTGGAAAGCTCTGCCATTGCCTCGCACCACCCGGCAACTCTCTCAAGGCTTCACAATCCGACCGTCTTCGTCATAGTCGTTTTTTGTGATATTCAATTTAATACATATTATACTCTGCAACAATTAAAATGTCAAGTATTTTTTTAAAAATTTTTTCACTTTTTTAAACCGAGGATTTCTGCGGATTCATCACGCATCTTATATTTTAGGATTTTTCCTGCCGCATTCATCGGAAATTCGTTTACGAACAGGAAGTATCTGGGCACCTTATGGCGTGCTATGGATGCGTTTCCGAATTCACGCATTTCGTTCTCGTCTGCCGTTTCACCCTTATGCAGGATAATCCATGCACAGCACTCCTCGCCGTACCGCTCGTCGGGAACACCAACCACCTGAACGTCACGAACCTTGGGGTTAGTCAGGTAGAATTCTTCAATTTCACGGGGGTAGAGGTTTTCGCCGCCGCGGATAATCATATCCTTTAATCTTCCGGTTACCTTGTAGTAGCCGTCCGGCGTTCTGCAGCAGATATCGCCCGAATGCAACCAGCCGTCTGCATCAATTGCTTGCGCTGTTGCCTCCGGCATCTTGTAGTAGCCCTTCATGATGTTAAAGCCACGGGCAACAAATTCACCGCTTTCACCGTCGGGGAGCTCTTCACCGGTTTCCGGGTCAATGACCTTACATTCCACACCGGGGAAGGGACTTCCAACCGTTTCTACACGGTGGTCGATATCCTCGTTTACCTCGCCCATGGTACAGCCGGGGGAAGCCTCGGTCTGTCCGTAAACCGAGATGATTTCACGCATATTCATTTCCTCTGCCGCACGGCGCATCAGGTCTGCCGGGCAGTTTGCACCTGCCATAATGCCGGTACGCATATAGGAAAAATCTGTCTTTGCAAAATCAGCATGGTTAAACATGGCGATAAACATCGTCGGAACACCGTTGAAGCAGGTAATATGCTCGTCATTGACACACGCAAGGGATGACTTCGGAGAGAAGTACGGAATCGGGCAGAGTGTGCCGCCGTGTGTCATTATGGAGGTCATGGAAAGCACCATGCCGAAGCAATGGAACATCGGTACCTGAATCATCATACGGTCAGCCGTGGATAAATCCATCCGGTCACCGATGGTTTTACCGTTATTTACAATGTTGCGGTGTGTCAGCATAACGCCCTTCGGAAAGCCGGTTGTACCCGAGGTATATTGCATATTACATACATCATCCGGCTTTACCAGGGATGCACGTCTTCTCACCTCTTCACGGGGGACGAGGGAGGAACGGGACAGCATCTGTTCCCAGGTAAGACACCCCGGCATCGAAAAGCCTACAGTCACAACATTCCGGAGGAAGGGGAGATTTTTGGAATAAAGCGGCTCACCCGGTGTAAGGCTTTCCAGCTCCGGACAAAGCTCCTGGATAATCTCTTTGTAGTTAATATCCTTGCAATATTCAATCATCACAAGGGTATGCGTATCTGACTGCTTTAACAGATATTCAATTTCATGAATTTTATAGGCAGTATTTACAGTAACTAAAACTGCACCGATTTTTGTGGTTGCCCAGAAGGTAAGAAACCATTCCGGCACATTGGTCGCCCAGACTGCAACATGGTCGCCTGCCTTTACACCCAAGGAAATCAGTGCCGCCGCACACTCATCCACATCACGCAAAAACTGCTTATAGGTTCTGGTATAATCGAGTGTCGGGTACTTGAATGCGTACTGGTCGGGATATTTTTCTGCCATAGTATCCAGCACATCTGAGAAGGTTGCATCTATGACATCATATTTCTTCCAGACAAAGGTGCCGGTTTTTGAACGGTTGTAATAGGTACGGTCAAAGCTTTTCTTCTGACGTCCGAGGGAGGCGATGTAGTTTGCAAAATGTGTCAGCACAATGTCTGCATCGTTGATATCCTCGTTCCATGCCGCACAGATAAAGCCGTCAAAGTTCAGGGAGGAAAGTGCAAGAAGCAGGTTCTCCACCGGGAGTGTACCCTCACCGATTAACACGGTTTTTCCGTCCTTCATATCACCGAGACGAACATATTTGATATATGCACCGAGTGTTTTAATCGTAGTTTCGGCTGTTTCGCCTGCACCAAAATAGGTGCCTCTTACATTCCAGGACACACCGATTGCCGCAGTCGAAAAGAAATTGATAATGTCTAACACGTTTTCGGTGTTGGAAAGATATCCAACGGTTTCAAATAAAATGTCGACATCTGCCTTTTCTGCTCGTTTGATCGCATCGGAAAGCTTTTCCCTTAAAAGCTCTAACGGAGTTTTTTCCTCTACCCGGACGATGACGTTGGAAATACCTGCATTTGCCGCCATATCTACATATTTTGAAACAATGTCAGCAGTTGTCTGTGCATCTTCAATCGGATAGGGCATACGCAGAGCCGGAACAGAAAGGCTGCGGTTAATCAGCTTTCTTTTTGCATCCGATGTCCGCTCACGGCGTAAGATACTGTCGTGATGCTGACTGCGTTCCTTGATTGCATCATATATCTCAAAACCCGCAAAACCGTAATCATATGCATAACGGCACATATCCAGAAAGGATGCACGGGTTACGTTTTTGGTTGAAAATACAATTTTCATCTTATGCCTCCTCAAAAACAATCTTGTTCAGTGCATTGATATATGCTCTGATGCTTGCAGCAACAATATCAGCCGAGGTTCCGTTTCCGGAATAGAGCTTTCCGTTGTTGCGGAGTCTTACCACAGCAGAGCCTAATGCTTCTTTTCCCTCAGTCACAGACTGAACCTGGAAATCATCCAGCTCGTAGTGATGTCCGACGCATTGCTCGATTGCACGGAATGCAGAGTCAATCGGACCGTCACCGGTGCTGACACCGCACATGGTTTCGCCATTGCAGGTCAGGGTAACCTGGGACATGGAGCTTGTTACATTACTACTGCTGGTTGTATAGCTTTCTAAATGATAGGTAGAGGGTGCCTGCATTGCAGAGCTTGCAATCAATGCCTCCAGCTCCTTTGCACCGACTGCATCCTTCTTTTCACATACCTGAATCAATGCCTTATGTACATTTCCGCAATCAGAATCGGAAAGGTCATAGCCTAATACCTTTGCCGCCTGTGCAACCTGGGCAATGGTACTGTCAGAATCCAGCAAAATCTTTTTCTTTTCGCTGATGGCTCCTTCAGAATCGTATGCTTCATGGTTGATGCTTGCGAGCATATCGTCAATACTTGCATGGATTTTGGTGTTGTTCAGATTGGTTTCGGCACCAAGCTGTGCAGAGCAGACATGGATGGCATCTGCAATTTCTCCGGTTAAGAGAACATCTCTTCCTGCCATTGCACATTTGAGACCGTCAGCATCCTTGGAGATTGCGGCAATTGCCGAAGCAACGCCCATGCTGATGCGGTCGGAAACCTGCACATAGACCGGAACCTTGACTGCTTTTTTTACCTGCTCGGTCAAAGCGGCAATTTCCTCCGGCAGGGATGCACCGGCATCGTCACAGATTGTGATGAGGCTTGCGCCGTTTGCTTCTGCTTCCTTTGCTGCAGCAATCAGAAAATCAATATCTGCACGGGTTGCATCGAGTGCAGAAAATTCCACGTTTTCGCAAAGCTCCTTTGCAGCCTTGGTCAGCTCGCCGATTTTTGCAAGCATTTTTTCGGATTTTATATGGTAGGTATATTCCATCTGAACGGTGGAAACCGGAACCTCAATCTGCAGACGGGGGCTTTTTGCATCCTTGACACATTCCCAGGCGGATAAAACATCTTCTGCGGTAAAGCCTACCGGGATTGCAAGGGTTGCATTCTGTAC
>SVJN01000130.1 GCA_015068965.1 Oscillospiraceae bacterium | reverse complement strand
TGCACATTGATGTGATGGACGGTATGTTTGTGCCGAACATCAGCTTTGGTGCAGTTGTGATGCAGTCGATTCGTCCGCACAGCAACCTCTTTTTTGATGCGCATCTGATGATTCAGAATCCCGAGCGGTATTTGGAGGATTTTGTAAAAGCCGGAGCAGACGGTGTTACCGTTCATGTAGAGGCAACCGACAAAATTGAGGAATGTATTGATTATCTGCACGCAAATGGGAAAAAAGCGGGCATTTCTATTAATCCTGAAACGGATATTTCTGCCATTGAGGAATATCTTGACAAGGTAGACATGGTTTTAGTGATGAGTGTACATCCCGGCTATGGCGGTCAGAAATATATCCCCGAGGTCAATGAAAAAATCACCGCACTCAGAAAAAGGTTGGGTGCAGATTTTCTGATTCAGGTGGATGGCGGTATCTCTGCCGATAACGTCCGGGAGGTGCTTGATTGCGGAGCAAATGTCATTGTGGCAGGCTCGGCAGTGTTCAAGGGCGATATTTTGGAATCGGTACAGAAAATGTTTCAGGGTGCAGAGGCATGAAGGCAATTTTAATTGCCGGCGGTGAGGTGACAGATTATGAGGTGCTTCGTCCTCAGCTTTCAGGGGCAGAGGCGGTAATCTGTGCCGACGGTGGCTATCGCCATGCAAAGACACTCGGACTTTTGCCGACTCTGTTAATCGGGGATATGGATTCGATTGGGGATATTCCCCCAAATATCCCGAAAAAAACCTATCCGGCAAGAAAGGATGCCACCGACGGAGAGTTAGTGATTGAGTATGCCATCGAACAGGGCTTTTCCGAGCTGGTGTTGATTGGCTTTTGCGGCGGTCGGATTGACCATTACCTGACCAATCTGATGCTTTTGTCCCGTCTGAAGGAGCAGAATGCAGTGATGCTGGACGGAGCAATCCAGATTCGACCGTTGAAACGGAAGAATATCATCAGCGGAATGCCGGGGGATATTATTTCCCTGATTCCGATTGGCGGAGACTTGGAAGGCATCACAACAGAAGGTCTGGACTATCCGCTTTCGGGGGAAACCCTGTTCTTTGCAAGCAGTCGGGGGAACAGTAATGTTATGGTTTCGGAGCAATGCACAATTACGATAGAAAAAGGAATCGGACTCCTCATAAAAAGTCCGGCAGAAACAGAAGGGTGATTTGACTTGATTTATTTAGATAATGCGGCAACCACCAAGCCGTCCGAAACGGCAAAAAATGCGGCGTTGGAGGCAATGGAGTGCTTTGGCAATCCGTCCAGCCTGCACCGGTTAGGCTTGGATGCTGAGAAAATAATCAAAAAAAGCCGTGAGGCGGTTGCCGGGGTGCTGGGTGTTCCGGCAGGTGACATCTATTTTACCTCCGGCGGAACCGAAGCGAATAATTTAGCGATTTTAGGCTATTGCCGGGCGAATCAACGGCGCGGAAAGCACATCATAACCTCAAAAATTGAGCATCCGTCGGTGTTGGCTCCGATGGAGCAATTGGAAAAGGAAGGCTTTTCGGTTGACCGGATTGGTGTGGATGCAGACGGGGTTTTTTCATTAGAGGAATTTTCGCAAAAGCTTTGCGAGGACACGATTTTTGTCAGCGTCATGGCGGTCAATAACGAGGTCGGAACGGTTCAGCCGATTGCAAAAATCCGGGAGCTGATGAAAAAAAAAGCACCAAATGCCATTCTGCACGTGGATGCCGTGCAAGCATTCGGAAAAATTGTATTAAAGCCAAAGCAATGGGGCGTGGAGCTGATGTCGGTGAGTGCGCATAAAATCCACGGTCTCAAGGGCTGTGGTGCATTATATGTCGGCGGTGTCCGCCTAAATCCGTTGCAGCTGGGCGGAGGTCAGCAGAAGGATTTGCGTTCCGGAACGGAAAATGTGCCGGGAATTGCGGCATTCGGAGCGGCAGCAGGTGCGGTAACACCCGAATCGGACGAAATTTTCCAAACAAGAACGGCACTAAAACAAGGCTTTTCAGAACAGATAGAACGTGTGGTATTCCACGGCTCGGACACCGAGCAATCGGGATATTTATTGAATGTTTCCTTTTTGGGTGTAAAAGCCGAGGTTTTGTTGCATACTTTAGAAGCGAAGGGGATTTATGTTTCGGGCGGTTCAGCCTGCTCGTCCCATAAGCCGATGCCCTCACACGTTTTGACGGCAATGGGATGTAAAAAGGAAGAAATTGACAGCGCAATCCGTTTCAGCTTTTCACAACCGCTGACAGATGCGGAAATTGAGCTTGTGGTAAAAACTGTCTGTGACTCGGTTTCTGAGCTTCGCAGATTTATGAGATAAGGGGAATCAGATGAAAGAAATAATCTTAGTAAAATACGGAGAAATTATTCTAAAGGGCGGAAACCGTGCCAAGTTTGAGCAGATTCTGATGCGAAACATCCGCAATGCGGTCAAAAATATTGCAGAGGTTTCGGTTCAGACGGTTCAGGCGACGATTTATATCGAAGTAAAGCAGGAAGAAAAGATGGACCTGGTTGTAGAACGGCTGGAGAAAATCTTCGGTATTGTTTCGATTACCCGTGCCGGTGTGGTGGAAAAGGACATCGAAGCAATCAAAGCGGGTGCTTATGAATATTGCAAGGATATGCTTCTGCCCGGCAAAAAATTCAAGGTGGAGGCAAAACGTGCCGACAAGCGGTTCCCAAAAACCTCGGTAGAAATTGCAATCGAGGTTGGCGGACATCTGCATGAGACTTGTGACGGTCTTGTGGTGGATGTGCATGAGCCGGAGGTGACCGTCAAGGTCGAAGTGCGTGATTTTGCCGCTTATGTTTACTGTGAGCAGAAAAAGAAAAAAGGTCAGGGCGGTATGCCGATTGGCACCGGAAGCAAAGCAACCCTGCTATTATCCGGCGGTATCGACAGCCCGGTAGCAGGACATATGATTGCAAAGCGTGGTGTGGAAATTGATGCGGTAAACTTCTTCAGCTTTCCCTATACCAGCGACCGTGCCAAGGAAAAGGTGATTGAGCTTGCCGGAATTTTAGCGCAGTATACCTCGGTCATCCGACTGCATATTGTTCCCTTTACCGAAATTCAGCTGGCAATCCGTGACAACTGCCCCGAGGAGCATATGACCTTGATTATGCGTCGGTTCATGATGAAGATAGCAGAACGGATTGCACAGAAAAACCGTTCGATGGCATTGATAACCGGCGAGAGTGTCGGTCAGGTGGCAAGCCAGACCATTGCGGCATTAAATGTCACCAATTCTGTGGTAGAGATGCCGGTTCTGCGTCCGTTGATTGGTATGGATAAGGATGAGATTGTCATTCGTTCCCGTGAAATCGGAACCTTTGAAACCTCTATTCTTCCGTATGAGGATTGCTGTACCGTCTTTACGCCGAAGCATCCGACCACACAACCCAAGCTTGCAACCATCATGAAAACAGAGTCGGTTCTGCCGATTGAGGAATTGATTGAAAAGGCATTAGAAGGGGTAGAAACGGTTACCGTCTACCCGAGCTGATAAAGGAGTCAGAATATGAAAGCAGAATTACTTTCGGTCGGAACAGAATTACTGTTAGGCGAAATTTTAAATACCGATGCCAAATTTTTAGCAGAAGAGCTTTCCATGCTCGGCATCAGCGTCTACTACCAGACGGTGGTGGGCGATAACAAAAAACGGCTTACCGATGCGTTGGAGCTGGCATTGTCCCGGGCAGACATTGTCATTGCATCGGGCGGACTTGGCCCCACGCCGGACGATTTAACCAAAGAGGTGATTGCCGAGGCGATGGGGGAAACCCTTGTTCTGCACGAAGAAAGTATGCGTGCGATTGAAGCATACTATCAACGTGTCAACCGGGAAATGCCGGAAAGCAACAAAAAACAGGCAATGCTTCCCGAGCATGGGATTGTGCTTGCAAATCCCAACGGCACCGCACCGGGCTGTATCATTGAAAAGAACGGAAAAACCGTGATTATGCTCCCCGGACCGCCAAGGGAATTAGAGCCGATGTTTATAGATAGTGTACGTCCGTATCTGTTGCAAAAGTCGGGCAAGCTGCTTTTATCCAAAAACCTGCGTCTGTTCGGAATCGGGGAATCCAAGCTTGCAGAAATGCTGCAGGATTTGATTGCAAAGAATGAAAATCCGACGGTTGCACCCTATGCAGAAACTGCCGGGGTACGTCTTCGGATTACGGCATCCTGCCGGGATGCATCAGAGGGCGAAGAATTGATTCGTCCGGTTTTGGAACACATAAAATCTTTGGTAGGTGCATATATATATTCCGAGGAGGACAAACCGCTTTCCCAGACGGTTGCCGAGTGCTTGATTGCAAAGAATATCACCATTGCGGCGGCAGAAAGCTGTACCGGCGGAATGTTTTCCAAAATGATTGTGGACTATCCCGGTACCTCGGCAATTTTTTCCGAGAGTGTAGTCACCTATTCCAATGAAGCAAAGCAGAAATATTTAGGTGTCAGGGAAGAAACCCTTGCACGATTCGGTGCAGTCAGCCGGGAAACGGCAACCGAAATGGCACAAGGCATCCGACGTGCCGCAGGCTCGGATATCGGGGTCGGCATTACCGGCATTGCAGGTCCGGACGGCGGAACGGCGGAAAAGCCGGTCGGTCTGGTTTATGTCGGCATCTGCTTTGGAGAGAAAACAGATGTGCTGGAGCTTCATCTGACGGGCAACCGGGAAAAGGTACGTTATACGGCTTGTCAGAATGCTTTTTTCAGAATTTATCAGCATTTGTGTGATTGCTGAAAAAAATTATAAAAAGTACTTGCTTTTTTCAAAAAAGTAGGTTATAATAGTATTAACAATTAGAACAAATGTTTTGGTATAGTTTGAGATAAGTGAGGGAATCAGAAATGGCAGAAGAAAAAGATTTAAAAGCACAGTCAGCCGAGGCAAAGGGCGGCGCAAATAAAATGGATGCAGAAGAAAAGAAAAAGGCATTAAAAGCCGTTTTCGGTGTGATTGAAAAGCAGTACGGCAAGGGCAGTATCATGAAGCTGGGCGATTCCGCCGCCGCAAATGCGGTAGAGGTTATTCCGACCGGCTCCATGACCTTAGATATGGCGCTGGGTGTCGGCGGTGTTCCCAAGGGCAGAGTCATTGAAATCTTTGGTCCGGAATCCTCCGGTAAAACGACCGTTGCCCTGAGCGTGGTTGCGCAGGCACAGAAGATGGGGGGCGAAGCGGCATTTATTGATGCAGAGCACGCACTTGATCCGGAATATGCAAAGAAATTAGGCGTTGATATTGACAATCTGATTGTTTCTCAGCCGGATACCGGTGAGCAGGCATTGGAAATTGCTGAAGCACTGGTCAGAAGCGGTGCGTTGGATGTCATTGTCATCGACTCGGTAGCGGCATTGGTGCCGAAGGCAGAAATTGAAGGCGAAATGGGCAGTGCACACGTTGGTGTTCTGGCAAGATTGATGTCGCAGGCACTTCGTAAGCTGACCGGTATCACCAGCAAATCGGGAACCGCAGTCATTTTCATTAACCAATTGCGTGAAAAGGTTGGCGTGATGTACGGAAATCCGGAAACCACACCGGGCGGAAGAGCATTGAAGTTCTTCTCCTCAGTCAGATTGGATGTCCGTAAGCAGGATATGATTAAAAACGGTACCGAGGTCATCGGGAATAAAACCCGTGTCAAGGTAGTAAAAAACAAGGTTGCCCCGCCGTTTCGGGAAGCAGAATTTGATATTTTATACGGTCAGGGAATTTCCAGAGAAGGCAATATCTTAGACGTTGCGGTACAGCTGGATATCATCCAGAAATCGGGTGCGTGGTTCTCCTATGAGGGCGAGCGGCTCGGACAAGGTCGTGATAATGTCCGCATCTTTATGGTCGAGCATCCCGAATTTACCGAGGAAATCGAGAAAAAGATTCGTGAAAAGTTCCAAAAGCGCAAAAATTCAGTTGTTGAAAATGACGAAAATAATGACTGAAAAACTTTTTTATCATGAATTCTGCCTAAAAATATTGTGGATTTCGAAAATCTTGTTGACGGATTTGTGTTTTTTTAGTATTCTTATTATTAAGAATATCATGTTTTTTACTTTATAGGAAACTGCGTTCCTATAAAGCAAAAAGAATTGAATGCCCGTGCGAAATTTTCCGCTAATAGCGGAAACGCACATGGGCGTAACAAAGCATTATGCTTCTTCTTACCGCTCTGCATTAGT
>SVJN01000129.1 GCA_015068965.1 Oscillospiraceae bacterium | reverse complement strand
GCTTGAAAAAGGAGAATATAAAATGAGTAAACTAAGTATATGGTCCTATTACTACTACGAATTAACCATTGAGGAGGCGATTACACGTTTTATTCAAAACGGCATTCATTGTTGTGAGCTTGCGGACGAGCATGGTTTTGAGCTATTGCAACGAAGCGAGGATGTAGTCGCAACCGGCAAGGAATTAGCGAAGTTTATAAAAGAACATGATTTTGAAATATCGCAGGGGCATTTATGGCTCAAGGCAAGAATCTGCTCTGATGCCGGTGCGATTGAGAAGCTCTATCAATGGATTGATTTATACGAGGCAATCGGCATTAAAAACATGGTTCTGCATTGTGACCAGCTGGTAGAGAGTGGTTTGTCCAAGGAAGAACGAGTGCAAAAAAACATCGAGCAGTTAAAGAAGCTATCGGAATATATCAGGGGAAGAAATATCACGATATGTCTTGAAAATCTTCGTCCGCACATGGAAAATCAGCCAGAGCTTGTCGACCGGAATGCCGATGATTTATTACATATCATAGCCGGAATCGGAAGCGACCAATTTGGCATTTGCTTAGACACCGGGCATCTGAACCTGACCGACAAAAATCACGGGGAGTTTATCAAAAAGGCAGGAACGCATTTAAAGGCTTTGCACATTGCGGACAATGAAGGGACAACCGACCAGCATATGATGCCGTTTACAAGAGGAACGGTGGATTTTGTGGAAGTGGTTCGTGCACTTCGCTCGGTGGATTACCGTGGTGTTTTCAATCTGGAAATTCCGGGAGAGTTCTGCATTCCAATAGAACTGCGGGATGAAAAAATCAAGTATATCCGTGCCTGCTATGATTATCTGATGCAGGTGGCATTATCATAAAAGGGAGTATTAAAGTTGGAGCTTTGGGTTATTTTTATTGTTTTATACGGAGTTTTTAAGGGGATTCGGGAGCCGATTAAGAAAAAGATTCTCGAAACAAACGATTTATTGAGTACGTTATTTGCCTATACCTTTTTAGGCTTTCTCATGACAGTACCTTTTGCAAGAGGGGTGTTTTCGATTGACGCAAAAACCCTTCTGCTGATTGCCGTCAAGTCCCTGGTGATTTTTGTGGCATGGATTGGTGCATTTGTTTCGGTCAAAAAGCTTTCGGTCAGCTTTTATAGTGTGATGGATATGTCGAGGGTTATTTTTTCGACCTTGCTTGGTGTTATTTTTCTGCACGAGAAGCTGACGGTAAAGGGAATTATCAGCCTATTGCTGGTTGTGACCGGCTTATATCTTGTGAATCGGAAAAAGGATTCGGATAGCCGGGATGTGGATAATCGCTACGTCTGGATTATGCTGTTAGCCTGCTTGTTAAACGGGATTTCCGGCACGATGGACAAATATCTGATGACGACCGGAGCGGTCAACAGTATTCAACTGCAGTTCTGGTTCATGCTGATGCTGTCTGCGATGTATTATATCTATATCCGGACAAGAGGCGAAAAGCCGGATATTATGGGCTGTGCAAAGAATCCGTACATCTATATCCTGAGCTTTTTGCTGGTTGCAGGCGACCGCTTGCTCTTTGTTGCGAACTCTTATGAGGCAAGTCAGGTTACGGTGATGACCTTAATCAAGCAAAGCTCGGCAGTTGTGGCAATTTTGTGCGGAAAATTTGTTTACGGGGAGAAGATTGCAAGAAAGCTCCTTTGTGCCGGCATTATTATTGCAGGTATCGTGCTTGCAGTTATGTAAAAAGGAAGTGGTGAGATGGCACACAAAACTTATATCCGTCATACTGACGGTGATTTGGCAGTATTGTTTTTGCACGGATTTTTAGGAAGTCCGGAGCATTTTGAACCTCTGGTGAAGGAAATTCCGGAGGGAATCGGTGTCTATAATCTGCTATTGGCAGGGCATGGAAAAACGGTGCGTGATTTTGGAAAAGCCTCCATGCAACAATGGAAACAGCAGGTGGAGGATGTGATGAAAGAGCTGGAGCAACGGTATCGCAAGGTCATCATTGTCGGGCATTCGATGGGAACCTTCTTTGCAATGGAGCAGGCAGTAAAACGCCCCGAGCTTGTGGAGTCTTTGCTGCTGTTACAAACGCCGTTGAAAATTTTTGTCAAGCCTATATCGGTGATAAATACCCTGAAATCCTTTTTCAGTCTGTTCGGAGAGGATGAAGTAGGCAGAGCGTACCGCAATGCACATAGCGTAAAGCTGAATTTTAAGCTATGGGAATATATTACGTGGATTCCGAGATATTCAGAGCTGTTCCGGGCATCGGCAGAACACCGCAAAACCGTCACCCGGGTGACGGTACCGTGCTATATTTTTCAATCAAAACGGGATGAGATGGTATCGTTAAAATCGTTACAGTTTGTGCCGGAGCAAGAGAATTTTCATATTCATGTTCTGGAACAATCTGCACATTTCATTTACGATGTGCAGGAAATGAAGAGCATTCAAGAATGTTTTTGTAAGTTAATAAAGCAGAGGCTGTAGTAAAATTAATATTTATGCATCAAAATATGATTTACCGTTGTAGGGGCGGATAATATCCGCCCGCGGGCGACTGATAGTCGCCCCTACGGTTGTTGTTCGTGCATATTTATTCATTTTGCTACAGCCTCGTTTTCGTTTATCAGCTTTTTTGCTTTCTGGATAGAAAGATTGTACCGTTGCCAGCGGTTCGGGATATTGGAGCTGCTTCTTTCTTTCAGAACGTGCTCCACCATTTCTCGCACGCCTTCGTCGGTGGTCTGCTCTGCAAGATATACCATAGCAGGTGCGGCATCGGCAGACAGAGTGAATACATAGTTTACATCGTCCCGTTCGTGCTTTGAGTATCGGTCAATCTGATTTTTTGCAATCAGGTAATCGGTCGGCACAATATTAAGGATTGTGTAATAAGAAAGTGCGATTGTCAGATAAATGAGTGTGATATTGAATTTCGGCTTTGCGATATAGAAGAAGGTAGCAAGCAAGCCAATCAATTCAAAAGCCAGGAAGCCCATCACAAAGAACCGCAATCTGGTCAAGCCGTCGTCATTGGTGTAGAGCCACATTCTGTAGAAGGAGGAAATCAGAAGCACAACTGTGACCGCACAAAGGTAGTGGCAGAATAGCTTGATACAAATGCCCTTTTTTCCGGATGCGTGCCGGGTAAGCCGGACAACGCACAGAATGATAAAAAGGTTGATTCCGGTCAGGAAAAACAGCTCGAAAAAGCCTTTTCTTGCGTATTCGGTGTAGGAAAGTCCGTCGGGCAAAGCACCGCGTGCAAACAGATAGCGGAACTGGACAATCACGAATAGCGTGTAGACGGTCAGAATCATACCCAGCAGAATGCTGATGATGATAAAATCGCCATGCCGTACCCGGGATTCTGTCTGTGCGGAAATGCCGGGCTGATATGCCTGCGCAAGCACGCCGAACAGATAGAGACCGACGATGATGCCGGCAATCAGAATGAAAATGGTACGTGCATGAAAAAGTGTAAATACCGATTCAAAAAATTGCCCGGTTTTTGCAGAAAAAACCATATCCGCATTGGCAAGCACGACGGTCAGCAACAATGCACAAGGGATTGCAAGGAGCAAGCCGAGCAGAATCCGTTTGATGATGGGGGCGTTTTTGTCGCTCATTTGCAGAAGCCATTTTCCGGGGAGCGGAATGTTGGCAACGGATTTGGCAACATAAACCAGAACATTTCTGATATCAGAAATACTGTCGCATTGCCAATGGAATTTGGTAAACATTCCGGCATACAAAAAAGCGCTGAGGATGAGATTGGGAGCCCGCCAGATGGTATTTGCGCTGATAAACGCATTCAGGCAGAAAATCAGAATCGGGAAGAACAAAATCAATTGCTTTTTTGATGGCACGATAAACCACAGACAGATGAACTGCAGGAGACCAAAGATAAGTACACCAAGTCCGGAATTCTGCGGCATCACCAGATAAGAAAAGCCAACAGCAGAAATCAGTGCATAGAGTAAAAGCATTCCTTTTAAACGGTTTGGATAGGGTTGTGTCATGGGGAAAACCTCCTTTTGGGATTTTTTTCTGATTGTCAGGATGATTGCGGTTGGAATTGCTGCCATAGAGCCGAAAAAACCGCCGATATAAACAACCAAAAAATGATAGAGCGGATAATGGGAGTTCATTTCTATCACAGCAATTTCTCCGAAAAACATCACAAAAAAGCCACAGAAGCCACAGGCAAGAAGTCCGGGAATATGCTTTGAAATCAGAAATGCAGTTGTAACTGCAAAAAAGACAATTCCGGAGAAGATAGCAATGGCGGTTTCGCTGAACTCAGCAAACAGATAGCAACAAATCTTATTAACAAGGACTAAACTCAAGCCGAGAAAAAATCCTTTTGCGAAGTATCTCATATGAAAACATCCTTTTTACTTTTGATATTCCAGAATATCCGCCGGCTGGCAATCCAGCGCCTCGCAGATATCCTCCAGGGTAGAAAAGCGGATTGCTTTTGCTTTATTATTTTTCAGAATAGACAGATTGGCAGGCGTGATGTTGATTTTTTCGGCAAGCTCCATCAGACCGATTTTCCGCTTTGCCATCATCACATCCAGATTTACAATAATCGGCATTGTGATTCCTCCTATATCGTTAGGTCGTTTTCGGTTTTATAGTTGATTGCCTGCTTGAACAAATCCTTTAACGTCAGGCAGAACAGACATCCGACCGCAAAAATAACGGTAATTACCAGGGTGACAACGGTGAACATCCAGAAGCACTTTGTCAGATACAACAAGGACAAAAGTGCGCAGGCAACCGCGATTTTGCGGAAATGGCTTACGTTTTCATCCACAAACGGATTCCCGACCAAAAGCGACCGGAACATTTTTTTCAGTTGAAAGAGGATGTACACACATCCCAAGCCGGATAAAAACAGAATCACGGTAAAGGGGACAAGATAGCCGGCATCGGGGTAGCGAATCCACAAGAACAGATGCTTTGTAAAAAACGGCACCGCAATCACACAGAGGATGCTTGCATAGAACAAAACATCAATTACAATTTTTGAAAGATGGTGTGTCAGACTTTTCTGATACATAGAATCATTCCTCTCTTTTTGGTTTGTTGGCTTCATTATAGCAGAGAAAATTCTGTTTGTCAATATAAATTTATCGAAAAACGATAATTTTTTGAAAAGAATCAATATTTTTGATTATGGACAGGAGAAAAAGGATACAAAAATTTGTTATAGACAAAAGGTTATTTTTATATTACAATGCAGATAAGGAGATGATAACGATGCAAAATCTTTCAAACCGTGCATTGGCAAAGCAACTGATGCAGAAGAATACACCGGAGCAGATTATCAAAGAGGTATTCTGCTATTTTTCGACAAACTGCAAGGACATCTGCAACCTCAATCCGGAACAGTTGGATGAGAGTGTACGCAAGGTATTGGAATCAGAGGAAAACAGACTGGAAAACCTGATTGAGCTGATTGCGCTGTTGCGCCGGGCGACCGACGGAACAAAGGAGCGGCATGAATTTATCAAGCGGGTTTTGGAATATTTAGATGCGCATTTGTGCGACAACATCAGCATAGAACAGATGGCAAAGGATTTACATATCAGCTATTGCTATATGAGTCATTTGTTCCGGGAGGAGATGTGGACAACGCTCAGCAGCTACCGCAACCGGAAACGGGTATGCCTGGCGGTGCAGAAGCTGTTGCACTCAGAGGATAAGATATCCGACATTGCGCTCTCCTGCGGATATGAGGGTGTCAGCTATTTTACCGAGATGTTCACAAAATTTCTTGGCGTTGCACCGAGTGAATTCCGGGAAAAAAGAAGGGATACCATATATTTCCCCTATTACGATGAGCAGGACAGGGCATATGCCGATATGCTGGGATTGATTCGTCTGGCAGAGGGGATGAAAACGGTTGAAAATCCGGATGCAATCAAGACCTACCCGGTACAGATGCCGGATGAATACATCTTTTTGCATGAGGCGGCAATCATAGAATATCATAAAACCTTGTTTGCCTCCTGGTACAACAATGCAGAGCATGAGCTAAACGGCAGAACCCCGATTCGGAGCCGACGTTCAACCGATGGCGGAAAAACCTGGAGCGAAATTGAAGTGATTGCAGATGATCCCACCGGTGAGATTCTGTACTGTCCGCCGGTTTACGGGATTTGTGAGGATAAGCTTTATATGTTGATCAACGAAATGGTGGCACCCGACCATATCCA
>SVJN01000128.1 GCA_015068965.1 Oscillospiraceae bacterium | reverse complement strand
TTAGAGATGGATGAGGCAATTGAGGTGGAAATTATTCCCCAAAAGCCGTCTGAGAAAATTGTTATCCGTCCGTTGGAGTTTGCGATAAATGCTGAAAAAACTGAGAATGGTGGAATAAGTTTTCGCTTGGAAAAGCCTGCCTATTTTGTGGTGGAGGCATATGGCAGAAATTGTGCATTGCACTTTTTTGCCGATCCGGTTTCAGATTATCAAATAGATAAAGATGATGAGGATGTTATTTATTTTGGTGCCGGTGAGCATGATGTCGGAATGCTTCATTTAAAGAGTAATCAGACGGTTTTCCTGGATGAAGGAGCTGTTGTTTATGCTTGCATTCATGCGATGGATGCAGAAAATATCCGGATTTTGGGCAGAGGTATTTTGGATAATAGCCGGAACAAGGAACAGATTTTGTTTGAGGCAAATGAAGAAAATAACGAAATGGCGGTCAACAATGCAGTACGCTTACATACTGTTCAGTTGGAATATTGTGAGAATATCGAAATTGACGGTATTACCATCCGGGATTCGTTAGTTTATAATATCCGCCCCATTGCGTGCAAAAATCTCAATATCCGAAATGTGAAAATCATTGGTTGCTGGCGTTATAACTCGGACGGTATTGATATGCATAACTGTGAGGATGTGCATATTTCCGATTGCTTTATCCGTACCTTTGACGATTCTATCTGCATCAAGGGCTTTGATTGCTATTACGAAGGTGATGTGGAACAAGCAGTACATGAGGCGATGAATCATAACGGAGTTTGCTATGATGTATTTAAAAATGTACTCGTAGAGCGCTGTGTTATCTGGAACGATTGGGGCAAATGCTTAGAAATCGGTGCAGAAACCCGTGCAGAGGAAATATTCGACATTTTGTTCCGGAACTGCTGGCTTGTCCATACTTCCGGACCTGTGCTGGATTGCTGTAACGTCGATTATGCAGATGTGCATGATGTTACATATGAAAATATCAGTGTAGAATTTGAGGATGAAATCCCTGCCGGAAAAATTCAGACAAAGGATTCAGAGGTTTATAAAAATCCTGATCCGGACTATCGACCAATGCTGATGTATGCAGAGGTTTTGTGTCATCCGGAATATTCTGCCGGTGGTACCCGACGGGGTAAAAACCGTAGATTAACCTTTAAAAACGTCCGTCTCTATGGCAGACAAGCACCACAGATTTGCTTCAAGGGCTATGACAAAGAACATCAATGTAGTGATATCCGGATTTCTGATTTGTACTGGAATGGGGAAAAGGTATCAAAGCTTTCTGCAGAACAGTTACAAATCAGAGAATTTTGTGAGAATATTATCTTTGAGTGATTCTTGTTTATGACATCAAAAAAAACTGACCGTGAGGCCAGTTTTTTTTGATGTTCTGTTTTTAGTTCTTTGCCGGCTTATTCAGAATCAGGTTGGTAATGATACCTAAAATCAAAGCACAAGCAATTGAGGTAAGAGTTACTTTACCAAAGGTCAGGGACAAGCCACCGATACCTGCAATCAGGATAACGCTGACAACAAACAAATTCTTGTTTTCTTCCAAATCAACATCCTTGAACATTTTCAGACCGCTGACTGCGATGAAGCCATAGAGTGCCATACAAACACCGCCCATAACGCAGGAGGGGATAGAGTTTACAAATGCAATAAACGGAGAAATGAAGGAAATCAGAATTGCACCAATTGCTGCTGCGATAATGGTTACAACAGATGCGTTTCTGGTGATTGCCACACAACCAACAGATTCGCCATAGGTGGTGTTCGGACATCCACCAAAGAATGCACCAACCATAGAACCAACACCATCACCCAACAGAGTTCTGTGCAGGCCAGGCTCGGTCAGAAGGTCTCTTTCAATGATGGTGGAAATGTTTTTGTGGTCAGCAATATGTTCTGCAAAAACAACGAATGCAACCGGGATGTAAGCAACAGCGATGGTTGCAATATAAGAACCGTTTAACTCGGCAAAGCCACCCATTGCAGTAACAAAGGTAAAGCTCGGAACAGAGAAGAATGTGTTCAGATTCACACCGTTTTCTACCAATGCGGTCAGCGGTGCAACATTTAAAATCTTCAACGCATCAATGCTTGCTACATTTCCGATGATGGTGAAAATGCCTGCTACAGCATAACCTGCTAAAATACCCATGATAAACGGAATCAGGCGAACCATCTTCTTGCCATAGGTAGAGCAGAGCATGGTAACAAAGAGTGTAACCAGACCGCAAACCAGACAAGCAAACGGAGCTGCTAACTGAACGCCCTCAGCATTTACGAGATTGCCCTTTACAATATCGCCCACTGCATTTCCTGCCAAGGAAAGACCGATGATTGCAACGGTCGGACCGATAACCACTGCCGGCATCAGCTTGTTAATCCAGTTGACACCAACTGCCTTTACAAACAGAGCAATAACCACATAAACCAGACCTGCAAAGATTGCACCGATAATCATGCCGAGATAACCTAATGACATGGAAACGCCGCCTGCGAATGCCGCAGTCATTGAACCGATAAAAGCAAAGGATGAGCCTAAGAATACCGGACTCTTTTTCTGTGTGAACAGAACGTAAACCAGGGTTCCGAGACCAGCACCAAAGAGCGCTGCTGCCGGGCTCATGCCATTTCCGATAATAACCGGAACAACTAAGGTTGCCGCCATAATTGCGAGCAATTGTTGGATTGCGAAGACAATTAACTGACCGAACTTCGGTTTGTCTTCTACTGTGTAGATGAGTTTCATTGGGAATACCTCCATAAAATAATATTTTTTCAGGCATAAAAAAACTGACAATTGAAAATAACAATGTCAGTCTCTATACCAAAATGAAATGATGCGTCAGCGAAACAGAAGATACAAAATAAGCTTGTTTGCATAAATGTTTCATGACTGGCACCCCTTTCTTTTGTACTATAATATCAGAAAGTTCGACAAAAGTCAAGTCTTTTTAAAAAAGAAAACATAAGAATTGACATTTTTTGCAAAATGCAGTAGAATGTAACAGAGGTGAGATGCTTTGTATCACGTAAAAGAATGTATCATTGTAGAAGGTGTTTATGATAAAATCAAGCTTTCCAATTTTTTGGATGCGACGATTTTTGTTACAGACGGATTCCGGATTTATCATAGAAAAGCAACCATAGAAAATCTGAAGAAAATGGCGCAGGAGGTCGGAGTTGTGATTCTGACCGATTCGGACTCAGCGGGTTTTCGTATCCGGAATTATCTGAAACAGATGATTCCCTCGGAGTATGTGCGTCATGCATATATTCCGGAGATTGCAGGAAAGGAACGCCGGAAGACACGTCCGGGAAAGGAAGGAATCTTAGGCGTTGAGGGCGTTTCGGAGGATATTATATTAGAAGCTTTGAAAAAAGCCGGCTGCACCATAGACGGAACCGGACAAGAGAGAAAACGTGCTGAAATCACCAAAGCGGACTTTGTAGCAGCAGGCATTTCGGGTGGTGCGGACAGCTCACAAAAAAGAGCAAAACTGGCTGAAAAAATCGGTCTTCCGGGAAAGATGTCCTCCAATATGCTTTTGGATGCGTTAAACCGTCTGATGAGCAGGGAGGAATTTTTTGCACTTTGCGCTGAATTGTCAGGGAATGGAGAGGAAATAAAATGAAGACTTATGAACAGATGCTTTCCGGTGAGCTATACCTGTCGGAGGATACGGAATTAGTAAAGGAGCAGTTAAAATGTCTGGAAAAATTATATGATTTCAATCATACACGCCCCTCGGAGCTTGCAAAGAGAACGGCTATGCTGCAGGATATGTTTGCAGAGCTTGGCACCGGTTGTTATATAGAACCACCTCTGCACGCAAACTGGGGAGGAAAGCATGTACATTTTGGGAAAAATGTATATGCAAATTTCAATTTAACTCTGGTGGATGATACGCATATTTATGTCGGAGATTGTACGATGTTCGGACCGAATGTAACCGTCGCTACTGCCGGACACCCGATTTTGCCTGAGCTCCGGGAAAAAGCCTACCAATATAATGCATCTGTTATAATAGGTAGAAATTGCTGGATTGGTGCCGGGGCTGTGATTGTACCGGGCGTTACAATCGGGGATAATACGGTGATTGGTGCTGGGAGTGTTGTCACGAAGGATATTCCGGCAAATGTAGTTGCAGTAGGAAATCCTTGCAGGATTCTGCGGGAAATAAATGAGCATGATAAAAAATATTATTTCAAGGACAGGAAAATTAATCTTTAGCTGATTTTCGGTTGCATGGACAAAACTTAGAGTCTATAATGGACAGATTTTGGATTTTGTCCATTTTTCATAAAAAGAGAAAAAACACTATTTTGTAAAAAAAAAACTTGACAGGGAAAAAAGAATGTGCTATAATCAATGTGATATGATGTAATGACTTTATGTCAAAAAAAAGAAAGAGGGGACAACGATATGAAAAAAAGTATCAAAGCACTCGTACTGATGCTCGCTATGACCTTGGTGGCAAGTGTTGCACCGGTATATGCAGCAGAAGAGCTTCCGGATTATGAGGCAAATATCATGACGGATGCACAGCTCGATGCATTCTTCGCATCAACAGAAATTAACACAAACTGGGGCGATGAGCAATTAAGCATGGCTGTCAGCAAATTGTATGACAAATTAAAGGCAAATGGTGACACAGATGTAATCAGCGGTATCACCTATATCGCAACAGAAAGCTATTCAGAGGCAACAGAAAAGCCTTATGCTGACTATTTTGCAGATTTCGAGCTTTCAACCAAGGAAGATGTTGCAATTATTCTGGCAGGTAACTATGGCTCTTACAACACAATTCCGGTTGGCATTGTAAATTTAAAAGCAGGCGAAACCGTCCGTGTTATGGAAAAAGCGGCAGAACTGTTTAATGCACCGGGTCTGAAGTTTACATATAAGGATGTTGTACTTCTGGTTGGAGAATTCTCCTGTACAGCAATCCCGGTAACCTCAGAAGTGTTGGAAGCATTTTATCCGATTATGAAGGATATGAATGTTGATTTTGCAAACGCATATCCGGAATATAATGAGGACGCAAAAGCAACAATGCTTGATTATTTACAAAACAATGCTTGCCTCGTTGGATATGAAAATCCGCTTCCGGTTGTAGAAGGAACTCCGGGTCTGACCTTGGGCCTGAACCTTTACGAAACAGCTGAAAATGAAGCAGGTGACTTGGAAGAAACCGGTATTGTTTATGAAGTAACCGAAAACATCTTCGTACCGTACAAGGCAACTGTGTTGGAAAATCCGACTTTCATTGCTGAAAAGAAAAACTACAACTATGGTGGAGAAGTGGTTGCAGATCTTTATGCTGCTCTGAAAGCAGCAGGAAATGAAGAGATTGTTTATGCAATGAACTTCGAGGCTGTTGAAACCTACGACGAAGCAGTAGCTGCTCCGTATGCAAAATACATTGCAGACTTTGAACTGGCATCTTCAAAAGATGCATCTGTTCTGTTGGTTGGAAACTATGATGCATGGAAGGATAAAACGATTGGAACTGTTCCGATTGGTATTATCAACCTGACTGCAGATCAACCGACCAGAATCTTAAAGACTGCATCTGAAAATGTTGCACAAGCTGCAGAATGGACCTTCAATTACACAGAAATTTGTGAATTGGTAAAGAATTTTGATTGTGCGGCTATTCCGCTGTCAAAGGAACTGTTGGAAGCTTACTATGCTGTAAAATGCGAAGATGCGACCTATGCAGCAGCAAATCCGAAGTATGATGCTACTGTTGAAGCAGCTTTGTTGGAAGATTTACTTGCAAATGCAAACCCGTTAAATGCTGATAGCTTCAAGGTTGCAGATGAAGATTTGACACTTTCTTTGAACTTAAATCTTTATGAAAATGATAAGAATGGTGCAAAGTATGACGAAACCGGTAAGGTTTGGGTTGTTGGTGATACCTACACATTTGATTATGTAGCACCGGAAATCGAAGAAGAGCAACCGGAAATCATGCAGAAGATGTTGGTTGTATACAATATGGAAGTAAAAGAACGTGAAGGTAAAGAATATTATCCGGTTCATGTTTACTCCGGCATTGACTCTTTGAAGTACAATGAGGTTGGCTATAAGATGGTCGTAACCAATATGGAGAAAAACGAATCCAAAGAAAAGACAGAAAGTACAAATGTTGTTTACAGAAACATGAAGGTAACTCAGACAGATGGAACTGTAAAGAACTACGATGCAAAGGAGGCACTTGGCGGAACCTATATGTTTG
>SVJN01000127.1 GCA_015068965.1 Oscillospiraceae bacterium | reverse complement strand
AGAAAAAAATCCGGACGGTTATGCAGAGGTTTGTCACATTCCTGCGGGAGATTCTGTTCTGGAAATCAGCTTTGATGCAAAAGTCGAGGTATTCCGGGTAGATGATTCGGATGCAAGCGGAAAATTCCCGATGGCAATCAAGTATGGTGCGTTAATTTATTCTTATCATATTCCGGAGCGTTGGGATCCGGTTGCAGGTCGTCCGATGACACCCCTGCCGGACGGCTGGAGCTGGTATAGTGTCAATCCCGTCTTCAACGAACCAGAGGGAAAGGATCCTCATGATAACTGGGGAAGACGTCGTGAGGCAATTTCCTGGAATGTTGCCTTGGATGAGGATTTAAGACCGGAGGATGTAGAAATCGAGCACCTGCCACAAAATGGCTATGTCTGGAGCAATCCGATGATTCGTCTGCACACACATTGCTATAAAGCACCATACCTGTGTGCAATTTACCCGACACTCACCTTAGAGCCGATGGGAGATAAGCAGTTTGTAACCGAAAAATTACCGCTCGTTCTGGAGCCTTACGGCTGTACCAACTTGCGAATTACCTTTTTCCCAAGAGCTGATTTGAAGAAATAACGCAAAAAGGTTGTCGCAAAAAATGATTTTTTTACGGCAACCTTTTTTCATACCTATCTTTATTCTGAATATTTTCTTACCCGATATTCTACACCGATTTCCTCAACCACCCGACGGCACGCTTCGATTTCTTCTTCTCCGATTACATCCACAACACTCATAACAACCCGGGGAACATATGCTTTTGCTTTTTTTGCAAAATCAAGCATTTCATAAAAGCCCTCTTCTCCGAACTCACATTTACAGATGTTCTGATATCCTTCTGCAGTCGATGCGTTCAAGCTGATGGAAATTACATCAACCAAGCCTTTCATCTCCGATGTAACATCCTTTCCGGCACACCGGTTTGCATGACCGTTGGTGTTGATACGGATTTTTTTACCGCTATCCTCCTTGATAAACCGGCAAACCTCCATTACAACATCAAAACGCATCAGCGGTTCACCGTAGCCACAGAACACAACCTCGTCATAATCCCGGTAGTTTTTTTCCAAAAGTGCCGCAATCAATTCCTCTGCGGTCGGCTCACGTTCCAGCCACAAGTCAATCTGATCCACTCCTGACGGTGTATAGCGAATACAAAAGCTGCAACGGTTGGTACACCGATTGGTGACATTTACATATAACTGATTCTGATACTGATAAACAAGATTCATTGCACTCATATTTTTCTCCTATTCCGCAATCCGGAAGCACCGGTTCGCATTCTCATATGTGATTTTTATAATTTCTTCGGTTGAAACACCCTTGATTTCTGCGATTCTTTGTGCCACATACGACAGATAAGTAGAATCATTCCGTTTTCCACGATGTGGCTCGGGTGTCAGATATGGGCAATCGGTTTCCAACAAAATCCGATTCATCGGAACATATGCCGCCACCTCAGCCGGGCGTACTGCCTTTTTAAAGGTCAGGGAACCGCCAAACGCAATGTACATCCCCCAGTCTAAAATCTCTTTTGCCATTTCCACACTGCCGGCATAGCAATGAAACACACCGCCAACCTGCTCCACATGATGTGTCCGGAGAATATCCATCGTATCGCCATGTGCATCCCGGTCGTGGATGATAACCGGCAAATCCAGCTCCTTTGCCAATTCCAGTTGCTTTGCAAACCAGAGCCGTTGCAGGTCTCTGGGGGAATTATCATAGTAATAGTCCAGCCCGATTTCTCCGATTGCTTTTACCTTCGGATGCTGGGCGGCTTCCTTTAAAATTTCCAGATCCCGGTCACGCATTTCCTCTGCCTCATGCGGATGTACACCCACCGAGGCATATAAAAAATCATACCGGTCGGCAAGCGCTAAAATCGGTCCGATATCCTGCATAGAGGCACAAGCACTCATGACTCTTCCGACACCGTTTTCCCCGAGGGATGACAGCAAGCTGTCACGGTCATCATCGAACCGTTTATCGTCATAGTGTGTATGTGAATCAAAAATCATATTTCAATAACTCCTTAATGATGAAAGAATAAAAATGTATTATATCCGAGTACCATCAGCCAGCACAAAACAAAGCTTGCAGAAATCCGGATATCTTGTGTTTTCTGCAATTTCAAAGTCCGGTTTTTGCGTTTTGTCTGTCTTAAAAAAATCAGAAGAAAAACCGGGAACAGAATGACACCAAGCAATGCAAAATAAGCAAAATTTTCCGACCGTGCAATTAAAATCTGTAAAATCAGCGAGCAAAAATTATTTGCACTATGTACAAAAATACACGCCCACAACGAGCCGGTCAGCAAACGAACCACACCAAGCATCACACCAAGAAAGAAGATAACCGGAATCTGCCGGATATCAAAGTGTAATATGGAAAACGCCGCCGCACTGGTAACAAGTGTTACACTCAGACCGTAGGGCTTTAAAAGCTGAATCATCACACCACGGCACAGTACCTCCTCAAGCACCGGTGCCGCAACACAGATTGCCACAAATTGCCACAAAAATTCCGAGACACTTTTTGCAACCGGAACAGCCTCCGGAATTTCGCCGAATGTGTTGATTAAAAATTCCTGCAACGGATAAGTAAACACCGTAAAAAACTGCTGCATACAGCTTGGCAGAAAAAATAACGGAATCAGCAAACAAAGCGAAAATGTCCGAAAACCTAAATCAACTGACTGATGATGACGTTTTAAGTACCGGCAACCCAGATAAATCGGAAGTGCTATCAACAGCTCCCCGATAATCATCAGAAGATACATATTGCTCCCGATTACCGGAATCAGCGCAAATAAGCTGCCCAATAACACCAAAAGCATAACCAGAAGGGTCAACTGCCAGCTTTTTTCAAATCCTTTATTCACAAACAATCAACTCACTTTCCGTTATTACATAATCCATCCGGACATCGTGCGGCTCGCAGAAGGTGTCCTCCACCAATTGTACTGCATGACAAAGACCGATTTTGACTGCCTTTGTCCGGCTAAGAAGCCGGTCATAATATCCTTTTCCGAATCCGATTCTGCCACCTTTTTTGTCAAACGCAATGCCGGGGACAAGAATGACGTCAATTTCCTCCTCCGGCACCGGAATTTGTGCCTTCGGCTCTGAAATGCCAAAAGCACCCGTTTGCATATCGGAATCATCCGTAAGCTGTACCACCTGCAAATCGTTTGCCTCTATATCGGTAATTGGCAAAGCACACCGCTTTCCCGTCTCGATTGCAAGCATCAAAAGTTTTTTTGTATCCACCTCATTTTGGATAGGCGAATATCCAAGCACAGTTTTTGCATTCTTCCATGCAGGAAGTGTCAGAATCTGCGTGCAGATTGCCTCACTATTTTTTGATACTGCTTCCGGCAAAAGTGCTTTTCGCTTCATTTTGCATTCGGCTCTGATTTGTTGCTTCAATATTGCATATCTCCTTTGAGCTTTTCAGCAGTTTTCTTGTCCTTTAACAGCTCTAACAATAAAAATCCGAATTCCGCGGATGCCCCTGCACCCTTTGCTGTTATAATATTTCCATCTGCAACTACTTTTTCATTGACAACCTCTGCCCCGTCCAAAAACTGTTCAAAGCCCGGGAAGCAGGTTGCTTTCTTACCCCGGAGCATTCCGAGCTTTCCTAAAATAGAGGGAGAAGCACAGATTGCTGCAAGCAGACAATTTTCGTTTGCGTACCGAATCAGATTCATTGCCGCTTCACTCTTTTCCAGATTCGTATGTCCCGGACCACCCGGCAGAATCAATAAATCCATATCCTCACGATTGACTGCATCCATGGTAATATCAGTTTTCACCGCAATCTGATGAGAACCGGTTACCTCTGATGCGTTCACACCAACTGTTTTAACCGCAACACCGCCGCGACGCAAAATATCAATCGGGGTCAATGCTTCAATTTCTTCAAAGCCTTCTACTAACAATACATAAACCATTCCAGACACCTCATATTAACAGCATATTGATATAATTATTTTTCTTCCTGAACATTCCGGTCAAAAGTCCGGCATCCCCACTTAAAAAATTCATCCGGACAGCATCCTTGATACTGATATAGCCCATAAAAAGCTGTGTCAGCGTACCGATATCGGTAATGACCTGCGGTTCCTCTTCTGTTTGGGTAACCTCAGAGGCATTGATTGCAAAGGTCTTGCTATTCTCCGGAATCAGTCGGTCAATGACCTGTAACCGCACCGAGCCGGTGAATTCCTCTGCCGCAAGCTTTAGTGCCATTTCTACATTGTTGATTCTTGCCATGGCAAAGGGACAGAGGGTAATCGCATCCCGACGGTCTGCAAAGTCCAGATAAGATAAATCATCGGCTGCCGCCTTGACAGAAACCGTCTCAACCCAGAGCTGATGCGATGCAATAAACCCAATCAGGCTTTCGTATGCCGCACGGTTTTTATAGGCAAATTCATAAATCCCCATTTTCTTATCCCGGATAATCATCAGAAGATAGCCGATTGCTGTTCCGGTTGCATCCTTTAACAAAACGCATTGACCGCCAAAATTCTGAATCAAATCCTCTAAAATCATATCCCAGTTTTCATCACTACGCAAGGTATAGCCGTTTTTATCCTGCACAAATTGCTGATAAATCTCAGAAAGTCTTGCCCGGGTTTCCGGTGTGTTTTCCGGACGTTCCACCGTCCCCGAAATCCGGTAGGCCGGCAAATCCGCAGGAGAAATATCGTACTGTTTATAATGATATGCAACTCTCCAGCCAAACCTTTCATAAAATTTGTAATTGGGCGGAATCATAATGCTGATTGCAAAATTCCGCTCGCCTGCCGCCGTCAGAGTATCAATCAACTGTTGTGTCTGATTTTCTTCACTCCGATACTCCGGAAGCATAGCAAGTCCGGAAAGGTATGCCGCACCGACCGGCTTGTTTCCAAGCATCACTGTCTGCGGAATCAAGGTACTTGCCGCAGCCGGAATTTGTGTTTCGGTGCGGAAAATCAGAGTATCCTCCGGCACAAAAGCTTTTTCAAAATACCAGTCAATAAAGCTTTGTGTATAATGAAAGGAGGATTTCCAGAGCTTTTTTAATTCATCCTTTTCATTGCGTGTTGCAAGTATTGTTTGCATATCCAATCACTTAACCTTTCTTTTTTGTATCTTTTTTAGTTCTGCTTTTCCATCAGCCAGGTTTGTTTTTGTCGGGTGGCAATCCGCATCATTTCCTCCAACGCATCCCGGTCGTCCGATGCCAACGCATCCCGGAATTGTTGAAGTGTTTCACAAAACTCTTCAATTCTTCCCATGAGCGCATTTTTATTTTCCAAAAACAGCTCGCTCCACATTTTTTCGTTGATCACTGCAATTCTGGTACAGTCCCGAAGACTTCCGGCACTAAAGAATGCAGACCGCTCCAGCATCGGATGATTACAGAGTGCAACCGCTACAACGTGCATCAATTGGCTGGTGTATGCAATCATGGCATCATGCTCCTCCGGCGAAGTCGTCACCACATGAGAACAGCCAATGTATTCAGCAAATTCCCGAAGCATAGAAACCGATTCGGGATGGTTTTTCTGTGTCGGGGTAAACAGATAGGATGCACCGTCAAACAAAGTATCGGTCGAGCTTTGGTATCCCCCGACCTCTCTGCCTGCCATCGGATGACCGCCGACAAAATCCACATCAGGCGGTAGTGCCTCGCTGATTTCTTTGACAACCGTTTCTTTTACGCCGGAAACATCGGTGATAACCGCACCCTTTTTAAAGTCCCGGGCATACTGCCTTGCAAATGCAATGTTTGCCTGCGGATAAAGACAGAGAATCACAAAGTCTGCCTGCTCCACAATCCCGTCTGCCAAAGGGTACCCCTCATCTATCACACCGTCTGCCAATGCGCTTTGCAAGGATATGGAATTTTTATCCACGCCAATAATTTTTGTATCATGAAATCCACGCAGACGGCGTGCAATGGAGCCGCCAATCAAACCCAGACCTACTACCAATGTAATCATAAATGTCAACCCTTTCTACCACCGCTGTCCCTGCGGAATATACCGTTTTTTTGCACTTTGCCGGGACACATTCAATACAAAACCAACTGCTGCCATATTGGTCAGAAGCGAGGTTCCGCCATAACTGATAAAGGGAAGCGGAATTCCCGTAACCGGCATCAGCCCGATGCACATTCCCACATTTTCAAAGGTGTGGAAAATCAGCATTGCCGCAACACCCAGACAAATATAGCTTCCGTATCTGGAATTTGCATTTTTTGCAATCAGAATACAA
>SVJN01000126.1 GCA_015068965.1 Oscillospiraceae bacterium | reverse complement strand
GTTATTCATGTTTCTTCTCCCAAATTCAAGAATTATTTAGTGAAATATCAACTTCGTTGATGTGAAATAATTTCTTACAGAAATCGTGAAACAGAAAGCTATCGCTTTCTGTGAAATGAAATAAATCCAACACGCCGCAGGCGTATTTCACAAATCCTGAAAGGATTTATTTCATTGAAAAAACCGCCAATCTTGTATCAAGATTGACGATTTTTTCTGGTGAACCATCGGGGATTCGAACCCCGGACAACTTGATTAAAAGTCAAGTGCTCTACCGCCTGAGCTAATGGTCCTGGCAGGGATAGCAGGACTCGAACCTACGAAATGCCAGAATCAAAATCTGGTGCCTTACCGACTTGGCTATATCCCTATGTCCTACTAATGATAAAAAAGTGGGGTGGGTAGTGGGATTCGAACCCACGACATCCAGTGCCACAAACTGACGCTCTAACCAGCTGAACTATACCCACCATATAAAAAATGGCGCGCCTGAAGAGATTCGAACTCCTGACCCACTGCTTAGAAGGCAGTTGCTCTATCCTACTGAGCTACAGGCGCACATAAAAATGGAGCGGGTGATGGGAATCGAACCCACGCGGCCAGCTTGGAAGGCTGGAATTCTACCATTGAACTACACCCGCAAATCGTTCCCGGAATATTATCCGGCGACCTGACTTAGACTATTATAGCAGAAGATTTTTGATTTGTCAATACTTTTTTTAAAAAAATCAAAAACATTTTGCAGAGAAATATTTTTTGTGACATTGGAAGTCGAAAATCGGAAAAAGTCATAAAAAATATTGCAATTTTCTTCTGATTATGATAGAATAAAGGGAAAGTGCAAATCCTTACAAGAAGGGAATGGATTATGGCAAAATATATTGAGCAGGAAGAAATGCAGAGACAAGAAGAGTATCTCCAAAAACTTTTAGAATATACCTCTGAGTTTTCTCTGATGCATGGAAGAGCACCATTGGTGCACACCGAGACCTATGGCTGCCAGCAGAATGAAAATGATACCGAACGGATTCGGGGAATCTTAAAAAAAGCCGGATTTTCCTTTTGTGAGCAATCCGAAGCAGCAGATCTGGTTATCTACAACACCTGTGCCGTCCGGGAAAATGCGGAGCAGAAGGTGTTCGGGCGGTTGGGTATCTTAAAGCATTTAAAGGAAAGCCGACCGGAAATGGTAATCGGACTTTGCGGTTGTATGGTTCAGCAGGAGCATATTACCGAAAAAATTAAAAAGACCTATTCTCATGTAGATTTAATTTTCGGAACGCACGCACTCTATCGTCTGCCCGAATTGCTTTATCAGACGCTAATGAGCAAAAAAACGGTTGTTTCCATTGAAAATTCAGACGGAGCGATTGCGGAGGATGTCCCGATTTTGCGGGAGGATTCCAACAAGGCGTGGGTATCTGTTATGTATGGGTGCAACAATTTTTGTTCCTATTGTATTGTCCCCTATGTGCGTGGGAGAGAGCGAAGCAGAAAGCCGGAAGCGATTTTATCGGAAATCCGTGAGTTGGTTGACTCCGGTGTGACTGAAATCTGTTTGTTGGGTCAGAATGTCAACTCCTACGGAAAGGACCTGGAGGAAGAAATTGATTTCTCTGATTTGTTGCGTGCCGTCAATGAAATGGACGGTGTTCGCCGGATTCGTTTTATGACCTCACACCCGAAGGATTTCGGGGACAAGCTCATAGATACCATGGCAGAATGTGACAAGGTATGCAAGCAACTGCATCTGCCCTTCCAGGCGGGTTCGGACAAGGTGCTTGCCGATATGAACCGTCGCTATACCAGAGAAGAATATCTGGAAAAAATCCGCAAGGTAAAACAGCGGATTCCGGGCATATTATTAACAACCGATGTGATTGTCGGATTCCCAACCGAGACAAATGAGGACTTCCAAAAGACTTTAGATGTCATCCGTGAGGTGGAATATGACCAGATTTTCTCCTTTATTTACTCAAGACGTGAGGGAACACCGGCGGCAAAGATGGATTTTGTTCTTTCCAAAGAAGAAATCCAGCGGAATTTTGAGGAGATGCTGGAGGTTCAGAATGATATTTCCAAGAAAAAGAATCTCCGCTATGAAGGAAAGGTTTTAGAGGTTTTGGTAGAGGGGCCGAGCAAAACAGACCCCAATATGCTGACCGGAAGAACCGACACCTATAAAATTGTAAATTTCAAGGGGGATATTTCCCTTGTTGGAAAATATGTACCGATTCGGATTGCAGAGGCACACACCTGGAGCTTAAACGGCGAATTGGTCGAATAACAGAAAGGAATTAAGAAAATGGAATTGAAGGAATTAGCACACGAATTAGGAAAGAAAATTCAGGAATCTGTCGAAATGCAGGAAATGCAGGCAGCAGAAGCATTGCAGGAGCAGAATGCAGCTGCGCAAGAGGCTTTGAAGGAATTTAATTTGAAGCGGATGAACTTAGCAAGAGACCTGCAGGAGAAGAAAATTTCTCAGGAGGATGCGGTAAAGAAGAATAACGAAGCATTCCAGCAGTTATTGGCAGAGCATGATTGCATCCGTGTTTTTGTAGAAAAGAAAAAGGCATTTGATACCATGGTAGGCGAAGTCAACGGTATTTTAAATTACTATATTACCGGACAGGAGCCTGGCGGCTGTACGCATAACTGTTCTTCCTGCGGCGGCTGTCACTAATAATTAAAAGGAGCGGTATTGTGAAGGAAAATGAAAAGATAACTCCGATGATGGAGCAGTATCTCATAACAAAAGAACAGTACGGCGACTGCATTTTGTTTTATCGGTTGGGTGATTTTTACGAAATGTTCTTTGAGGATGCAATCACGGCATCCAGGGAGCTGGAAATCACCCTGACCGGAAAAAACTGCGGACTTGAGGAGCGTGCGCCTATGTGCGGCGTTCCTTTTCATAGTGCCAATGTTTACATAGCAAAGCTGGTTGAAAAAGGGTACAAGGTGGCAATCTGCGAGCAGGTCGAAGACCCGAAGCTTGCAAAAGGTCTGGTAAAACGTGAGGTTGTGCGGATTATCACACCGGGTACAGTCGTAGACGAGCTGATGCTCAATGATGAAAAAAACAACTATCTTTGTGTTCTGTATCAGGGAGAGGGCGGCTCTGCGATTGCGGTTGCCGATGTTTCGACCGGTGAGGTTTACGCCGCCGGAATTGAGGATGAAAGCCGGGTAATGGGTGAGATTGTCCGTTATGCTCCGGTTGAAATTCTGATGAATGCACAAGCACAAAAAAGCTTTGAAAAACAGATAAATACCCGGTTGCGTGTGACGGCAGATTGCAAGGAAGAGGAATATTTCTCTGTCGATGCACAACGGATTGACCGGCAGTTTGGCGGTGTGCAGACAGAGAATCAAATGATTCTGTGTGCTGTTTCTGCGATGCTCCGGTATTTAGAGCATACGCAAAAGAGCGGAATTGAATATATGAACCGCTTGCAGATTTATTCTGTCAGCGAATATATGGAGCTGGATGCGGCAACCCGAAGAAACCTGGAAATTACCGAGACCATGCGTGATAAGGCAAAAAAAGGCTCTCTTTTATGGGTACTGGACCGTACCAGAACCTCGATGGGTGCAAGAAAGCTTGCACAGTGGTTGGAAAAGCCGTTAATTGATACGGCGGAAATAAAAAAACGGCATCAGGCGGTGGATGAATTGTACCGTGATCTGATGCTCCGGGATGAGTTGCGGGATATTTTAAACGGTATCTATGATATTGCAAGAATTGTTTCGAGAATTTCATTAAGAACGGTTTCGCCCAGAGATATGATTGCATTAAAGCTTTCACTTTTACGGCTTCCGGAATTGGAGTATCAGCTTTCCAAAACAAAATCTCCCATGCTTTCTGCGTTAGGGAAAAACATGGATATCATGGAGGATGTGCGTGTATTGCTCGAAGAATCCATCTGTGATGAACCGCCTGCAACCCTACGGGATGGTGAGGTCATCAAGGGTGGCTACAATACGGATTTGGATGAGCTTCGGTTTATCAAAAAAGAGGGAACCGGCTGGATTGCAGAGGCGGAGGCAAAAGAGCGGGAGGAAACCGGAATCAAGAATCTGAAAATCCGCTACAACAAGGTCTTTGGCTATTATATTGAGGTCAGCAATTCCTATAAGGAAATGATTCCCGAGCATTATATGAGAAAGCAGACGCTTGTGAATTGTGAGCGATATATTACGCCCAAGCTCAAGGAGATGGAAAGCACAATTTTAGGTGCGGCAGAGCGGATTGTTTCGTTGGAGGCAGAGCTTTATGAGCAGATTCGCTCCTCGCTGGAAATGGAGCTTGACCGCCTGAAGGCGGTTTGTGACCGGATTGCAACCATTGATGTGCTGGCATCCTTTGCAGAGGTTGCGTACAAGCAGAATTATGTGATGCCGGAAATGGTGCCGGGCGGCGTGCTTTATATTCAGGACGGCAGACATCCGGTGGTTGAAAAAATGCAGAAGGATACATTATTTGTACCCAACGATACCGATATGGACCCTGACGATGCCCGGATGATGATTCTGACCGGACCGAATATGGCAGGAAAATCCACCTATATGCGTCAGGTTGCGTTGATTACATTGATGGCACAGGTGGGAAGCTTTGTGCCGGCATCTGCAGCAAGAATGACACCGGTGGATAAAATCTTTACCCGTGTCGGTGCATCGGATGATATTGCGGCAGGTCAGAGTACCTTTATGCTGGAAATGGTTGAGGTTGCGGCGATTCTTGCACACGCAACCAAGCATTCTTTGGTGATTCTCGATGAAATCGGAAGAGGTACCAGTACCTTTGACGGACTCTCGATTGCGTGGGCAGTAGCGGAGCATATGCAGAATCCGAAAAAGTCGGGTGCAAAAACCTTGTTTGCGACACACTATCATGAGCTGACCGAACTGGAAGACCGATTAGACGGTGTGAAGAATTATCGTATTGCTGTGAAAAAGCGAGGCGATGATATTACGTTTTTACGGAAAATTGTCCGTGGCGGTGCGGATGACAGCTACGGAATTGAGGTTGCGGCTTTGGCAGGTGTTCCCAAGAGTGTGATTGCACGGGCAAAGGAAATTTTAGAAATGATTTCCAACGATGAAATTTCTGCGGCTGCACCGAAAAAGCAGGAGACTCCGGCAGAATTGCCGTCTCAAATGGATTTTGAAGCACAGATGGCTTTGCAGATTGCAGAGGAATTAAAACGAATTGATGTAACAACCTATACACCGATAGAAGCTCTGAATGTTTTGTTTGAGCTTTCCAAGCGTGCAAAGGGAGAATGATAGGAGGTGTCCCATGGGAATCATCCACAAGCTGTCAACTGAAATATCAAACCAGATTGCGGCAGGCGAGGTTGTTGAGAATCCTGCTTCTGTGGTAAAAGAGTTGGTGGAAAATGCAATTGATGCCGGCGCTTCAGCGATTACAGTGCGGATTGAAGGCGGCGGTGTCAGACGGATTACAGTAAGCGATAATGGAAGCGGCATGAACAGAGAGGATGCAGAGCTGTGCTTCCAAAGACACGCAACCAGTAAAATCCAGGAGGCAAAGGACCTGGATGAAATCTATACTCTGGGATTCCGGGGGGAAGCATTGTCGAGTATTGCGGCGGTTGCACAAATGGAGCTGACCACAAAACGACCGCAGGATGCAATGGGAACCCGTGTTGTGTTTGCCGGCGGAGAAATGCTTTCCTGCGAGGAAACCGGTGCGGCGGACGGTACTGTTTTTGTTGTTTCCAATCTGTTTTATAATACACCGGCACGCCAGAGGTTTTTAAAATCGGACAGTGCTGAGGGTGCAAGAATTGCAGAGGTCATGGTACGGTGCATTCTTTCTCATCCGGAGGTGTCCTTCCGTTTTATCAACGGAATGAAGGAACAGTATTGTTCTCCCGGGGATAACGATTTACAAAAAGCCGTTTATGCCGTTTACGGAAAAAGCTATGCGAAGTCTACCATCCGGGTAGCGCATCAGGAGCATGGAATCAAGGTGACCGGATTAATCGGAAAGAGTGATACGGCACGCGGAAACCGGAATTATCAAAGCTTTTTTATCAATCAACGACACATAAAAAGTCCGCTTCTGACAAAAGCTTTGGAGGATGCTTTTAAAAATCAGATTATGATTGGGAAATTCCCGATGGCAATTCTGAATCTTGAGATTGAGGCACATCGGATTAATATTAACGTACATCCGACCAAGCAGGAGGTTCGTTTTGCAGACGGCATGGAGAATGAAGTCTTTTTAGCAGTCCGTCATGCGGTAGAAAATGCGCTCTATACAACGGTCAATATCCCGAAGGTAGAACGAAAGACGGAATC
>SVJN01000125.1 GCA_015068965.1 Oscillospiraceae bacterium | reverse complement strand
TTTGTACGCCGTCATGATTTGGGTGTTCTGTCCGGACAGTATTCCCAGATGGTCTATCTGACCGAGGAGGATGCAGGTGAGGAACCGATACGGGATATTTGTGAGGAGATTGCAACCCACGTGTCATCGGTCGGCGGACGGTATCAGATTATTGAGGACAGAGGCGAAGCAATCCGTCAGGCGATTTTTGATTCGGATAAACCGAGCGTGATTTTAGTGACCGGAAAGGGCAACGAAACCCGTCAGAAACGTGGAACGGAATATATTCCGGTTCCGAGTGATGTGGAATATACCCTGAAATTTTTAAAGGAATATGATGTCGAGCATAAGATTGACAGCGCGGAAAAAATCAGTAGTTTTCAGGATATTTTGCCTGCATTCCGCAAGCTTTACAACAAAACGATTTTAGTCAAAATGGGCGGTAGTATCATGGATCGTCCCGACCTGATTGAGAATATTTTCGAGGATATTGCACTGTTAAAAATGGTGGGTGCAAGAGTAGTTTTGGTACATGGCGGCGGAAAGCAGATTTCTGCGGCGCTGAACGAGAAGGGAATCAAGGCGGAATTTATCGGTGGTTACCGGGTTACCAATCAGGAAAGCATTGATATTGTAGAAATGATTTTAAGCGGTAGCGTCAACAAAACTCTGGTGCAGAAATTAAAAAACCATAAGCTGAATCCGGTCGGCATTTCGGGAAAGGACGCAAATCTTCTGCGTGCAGTCAAGAAGGAGATTCCCCAAGGGGATATTGGCTTTGTCGGAGAGGTTTCCTCGGTGGATGATACCCTGCTTCAGATTTTGCTGGATTCGGAATATGTACCGGTGATTTCGCCGATTGCATCAGACAAAAAGGGCAATACTTTAAATGTCAATGCAGATGAGGCGGCATTGGCGATTGCAGAAAAATTAGGGGTTGATACCCTGGTGTTCTTAACCGATGTAGACGGCATTTTGTTGGATGTTACCAACGAAAAAACGATTGTACACTATATGGATATCGAAAAAGCAAATACACTTTTGGCAAACGGCTTTATCGGTGGCGGTATGCTCCCGAAATTAAAAAGCTGTGTGCATTCGGTAGAAAATGGTGTGCATGAGGTTGTGATTTTAAACGGAACGGTGAAGTATAATCTGATTTCCAATTTTGTAACACCGGCAAAAATCGGTACAACCATTGGAAAGGAGCCGGTCCGGTAATGGAAGGCTGTACACTTTGCCCCAGGCAATGTGGTGTTGACCGGGCAAAACAAAAGGGATATTGCGGTATGGGAAAGGCAGTACGGATTGCCCGTGCCGACCTGCATTTTTGGGAGGAGCCTTGTATCTCGGGGGAAAATGGATCGGGAGCGGTTTTCTTTTCGGGGTGTCATTTGCGGTGTATCTTCTGTCAGAACTATGAAATCAGCGCCTGCAAAAAGGGAAAGGATATTTCGGTCGGGGAATTGGCAGAAATCTTTTTGCAGTTACAAAAAAAGGGCGCTGAGAATATCAATCTTGTAACACCGACGCACTTTGTACCGCAGATTATCACGGCTTTGGATATCGCAAAAGCAAAGGGATTAGCCTTGCCGGTTGTCTACAATTGCGGTGGTTATGAGTCGGTTGAAACAATAAAAATGTTAGAGGGGTATGTAGATGTTTACCTGCCCGATTTCAAATATTTTAACAACCGTTATGCCAAGGAATATTCGCACGCACCGGATTATTTCCCGGTCGCTGTGCGTGCAATTGCCGAAATGTTTGCACAAACCGGACCGCTTCGGTTTGATGAGAAGGGAAGGCTGAGAAAGGGTGTGCTTGTCCGGCATCTGATGCTCCCCGGCTTACTGTTTGACAGTAAAAAAATTCTGGATTATCTGTCCGATACCTATGGCAATCAGATTCAGATTAGTCTGATGCGGCAATATACACCGCTTGCGCAGGTATCAAAGCATCCGAAGCTTGGCAGAAAATTACCGGATGGGCATTACGATACGTTGGTGGATTATGCCGATAGTCTGGGACTTTACAATGTCTATGTGCAGGACGAGGATTCGGTGGGAGAGGAATTTATTCCGCCGTTTGAAGGAGAGGAAGAATCGCATGAATGAGAACATTCTGGAATTAAAACAAATCCGGAAACAATTCGGTGAACTGTCGGTTTTAAACGGAATTGACCTTGGTGTAAAACGTGGGGAATTTCTGTCTATTCTCGGTCCCTCCGGATGCGGAAAGACCACGCTGCTTCGGGTGATTTCCGGACTTTGTACCCCGGATGGCGGAGCGGTTTATTTAAACGGTGAGGAGGTAACCAAATTACCGCCCAACCGCAGAAATGTCAATACAATTTTTCAGAATTATGCACTTTTTCCGCATATGAATGTGGAGGCGAATATTGCATATGGCTTGAAAATAAAGGGTGTCAAAAAGCAGCTTCAGAAAGAAAAGGTGGCAGAAATGCTCCGGCTGGTGCAGTTGGAGGGTTGTGAGAAGAAGATGCCCTCTGAATTATCCGGCGGTCAGAAACAACGTGTCGCCATTGCAAGAGCCTTGGTAAATGACCCGCAAATTTTGCTTCTGGATGAACCGTTGGGTGCGTTGGATTTACAGCTCAGACGTTATCTGCAGACAGAATTGAAACGGATTCAGAAAGCACTTGGAATTACCTTTATTTATATTACGCACGACCAGGAGGAGGCAATGAATCTCTCTGACCGGATTGTGGTGATGTCGGAGCGAGGCTTTGAACAAACCGGAACCCCGCAGGAGGTCTATGACCGACCGGAAACGGCGTTTGTGGCACAGTTTATCGGCACAACCAATCTGATTTACGCAGAAGCAGTTTCCGGGAATCAGGTGCAGATTGAGGGTTGTGTCTGCCCGATAGAAACTGATAAGGTGCTGCAAAGCGGGGAGAGGCTGATGCTTTCCGTTCGCAGTGAACGATTACGATTAGATAAAGAACAAAAAGAGGGCACATTCCCGGCAACGGTGTTAGACAGTACCTACGCAAACGGGATTTTGAAAACCCGGGTAGAAACCAGGGAAGGAAAAATCCTCATTTCCATTCAGCAGGAAGCACGTTGCACGGCTGGCGAGACGGTCTATGTCGGATTTTCGCCACAGTATGCCGTTGTAGTGGAGGGAGACCTGTCATGAAAGAAAAACGGTTCTCTCTTGCGCTGATTCCACTCTTGTTATTTACGGTGGTGTTTGTCATACTTCCGCTGGTGTATGTGCTGGTGTTAAGCTTCCTTAGCAAGAATGTCACATGGGGGGTTGACAAAAACTTTACCTTAGAAAATTACCGGATGATTTTTGACCCGATTTATCTGACTACCTTTTTTTCGTCTTTGAAAATTGCATTGCTGACGACAGTAATTACGGCAGTTCTGGGTTATCCGTTCGGTTACTATATGGCAAAGCTGATGCCAAAGGTACGTAGTATCGTCTTATTTTTACTTTTGATTCCGTTCTGGACAAACGGTCTGATCCGGATTTACGGTTGGATGACCTTGTTGCGTACCAAGGGGGTTCTGAATGAATTGCTCCTTCGATTGGGACTGATTCGGGAACCGTTGGAGATTCTCTATACCCTTCCGGCGGTCATCATCGGTATGGTGTATGCCTTGTTCCCGATGATGGTATTATCGGTTTATTCCTCGGCAAGAAAATTAGACCCTGCATTGCGTGAGGCATCCCGGGATTTGGGTGCAGGCAGATTCAAAAGCTTCTGGACGGTTTCTTTCCGCTTAACCTTGCCGGGGCTTTTATCCGGCTTTGTTTTTGTGTTTGTGCCGTCGGTTGGTTTGTTCTTTATTTCCGATTTATTGGGCGGCGGTAAGGTGATGTTAGTCGGGAACCTGATTGCCAATCAGCTCACACGGTCAAGAAATCTTCCGTTTGGTGCGGCGTTGTCGGTGGTACTGATGTCGCTGACACTTCTGATTATTGCAATTTATCGGAAGGTCTCCGGCACAAAGGATTTGGAAGGGATGATATAGATGAAAAAAAGATTCCGTTTATCGGGCATTTATCTGGCGGTCATGCTTTTTGTCTACTATCTGCCGGTTCTGACCGTTATTGTGTTCTCCTTTAACGAATCTAAGCTTGCAACCATCTGGACGGGATTTTCTTTAGAATGGTACAAAAAGCTTTTTTCCAACGGCATTTTATTGGAAACACTCAAAAACAGTCTGATTTTAGGCGCTTTAAGCTGTGGAATGTCTGCCGTCATCGGAACGGTGGGCGCAATCGGTCTGGTTCGCTCCAAAACACGTATCAAAGGGATGCTGGAGAGTGCGGCAGTGATTCCGATTATGATTCCGGAAATTATTTTAGGTATGGTCTTTATGGCATTTTTCTCGCTATTGGGACTCCGGTTCGGGATGCTGACCTTGGTGTTGGCGCATAGTGCGTTCTGCATTCCCTATATTCTGCTTTCAGTCAAGGGTGCATTGGTGGGCATGGATTCCGCACTTCCGGAGGCGGCAATGGATTTGGGCGCATCGGCAATGCGTGCATTTTGGGATATTGAGCTTCCCCTGATTATGCCCTCTGTGCTTTCGGGAACCTTTATTGCATTGGCAATGTCGTTGGATGATGTGGTTATCAGCTTTTTTGTGGCAGGTCCGACCACCAATACCCTGCCGGTCAAAATCTATTCGCAGCTGCGGATGGGAGTAACGCCCGAAATCAATGCACTGTGCAGTATTATGCTGCTTGCTTCGTTTATTCTTGTCTTGTGCGCAAATCTGCCACACAAGCGGATAAAATAAATCCGGTATCGTCTGCAACCGGAACATTCAATCTGCAGACAGAAAGGTTTTGAAAAAATGAAAAATTTAATTTCTCTTGCGCTTGCATGTGCAATCGGTATCTCTGTAACTGCAGGCTGTGGCAAAACAGACAGCGAAGAAAAGGTTTTAAACGTACTTACCTGGGACGGCTATATTCCGGAGGATATCATGACCGAGTTCCAGCAGGAGACCGGAATAACCATGAACTTTGCAAATTTTAACGACAACGAGGAAATGCTTTCTAAATTAGAAGCAACCAATGCATCGGAGTACGATATTGTAATCGGCTCGGACTATATCATTGATATTGCACGAAATCAAGGTCTTTTAGCAGAACTGGACAAGGAAAAAATCCCGAATTATCAGAATTTAGACCCTGCATTTTTAAATCAGTATTATGACCCGGAGAACCTTTACACCGTTCCGTATGCGGCAGGCACTCCGCTGATTGTCTATGATCCGGCAAAGGTTGGGATTGAAATCAAATCCTTTGCAGATTTGTGGAATCCTGCATTGGAAAACAGCATTGTAACAATGGACGATGCAAGAAATATCATTGGTATTACCTTGAAAACACTTGGAAAATCTATGAATGAAACAGATGAGACGGTTCTGGAGCAGGCGAAGGAAAAGCTGTTAGAGCTAAAGCCGAATATTCATCATTTGGACTATAACAATCCGCACGAATCAGTCATCAGCGGTGAGGTGAGCGTGGCATATATGTTCACACCGCAGGTTCTGCTTGCATTAGAGGCACGCCCGGATTTGAAGGTGGTTTATCCGTCAGAGGGAATGGGCTTTGGTATTGATAGCTGGTTTGTACCGCTCAATGCACCGCATAAGGATAGTGCCTATGCGTTTTTAAACTTTATTTTAGATGCTGAAAACGGCGCAAGAATTTCGGAGCAGGTGCTCTATCTCTGCCCGAATCAGGCATCTGATGCGTATTTGTCCGAAGCATTCAAAAATAATCAGGCACTTCACATTCCGTCCGAAATTTTGGGTGAGACCGAATTCATTCAGGATGTCGGCGAGGCAACTGCAATTTATGACAGAATCTGGACGGAATTTAAACAATAAGGATACAAAAAAGGGATGTTCATATGCCGAGTGTTCTTAAGGACACTCGGCAGTTTTATTCGCCTTACGGCAAGTGATATTTGCTTCGCAAGTGATATTGCTATGCAGTGGTATTGCCTACGGCAGTTACGGGCGAATAAAATACCACTAAAACGAATGTTTTAATAACACTTTTGATTTATCAAAAATATCACTCTGTACGAAGTCCAGAATATCACTTGAAAAAGTGGCAAAATTGTAGTACAATAATTACAGAGGTGATAAAAGTGGCGGATAGTATTTTAAGAGATAAAGCTAAGCAATTTGCATAAGATGTTGTTTTCTTATGTAGAGAAATTAAATCAAGTCATAAAGAAGCAGTATTAGTAAATCAACTACTTCGTTCAGCAACTTCAATAGGTGCAAATCTTCACGAAGCGCAATATGCTCAAAGTAAAAATGATTTTATATCAAAACTTGAAATTTCTCAAAAAGAGTGTTACGAAACAGAGTATTGGTTAGAATTGCTTTTTGAAACAGATTGTATCAAAGAAGAAAAATATAAGAAGATGCAAAACGACTTTGGCACTATTCGCAGAATGTTGATATCATCACTAAAAACAGTTAAATCAAAATAATA
>SVJN01000002.1 GCA_015068965.1 Oscillospiraceae bacterium | reverse complement strand
TGTATCATAAAAACAGAATAATGTCAAATTCATGTAAAAATGATTATAAAATAAAAGAGAAAAAGAGCTGAGAGAAAAAACTCAACTCCTTTTGATTTGCGGGGAAATGTGACAAACTGGCACGTCCCCCTGTCACCGATTGCTGACAAGATTGCACCGTAACAAAAATGTTCTTTTTTTAGACTTTTCAAATAAAATCCTCCTAACACAACATTTTTCTTTATTATAGCATATATTTCCATATTCTACAACAAATCAATTTAAAATTGCAAGCAATGTGTCAAAAATCGGCAGTTTGTATGATTACTTTTTTCTTTTTCTGTGCATATTCATATGCTATTTTTGTTCCGCTTTTTGGTTGATATGGTATTATATCACGTCGGCTATTTTTTCGCTTTGGGGGTTGATAATCTTCATCATAATATACAACACAGATATCAGAACGGTCAATCATAATGTAATTACGTTCTACATAAACTGCACGCCCTGAACCTGAAATCTGTTCCGGATAATATGTATCGTCATAGCTTTGTAAAAGGTATGCCTTGTAGTCGTCATCAATATACTGAAATTCTGCACGAACATAAACACGCCGTATATGTGGGTATTTATCTTTTAGTTCTGCAACAACTGCAAGGCACAACTTGTCGAAGTCGCTACGGCTACCAAAAAGGAATACATTTACATGATTATGGATAATAAGTCCCTCAATTATTTTAAAAAGCTTTTCCCGTAACTGCTCTGTGTCTGCTATTTTTCTATGCCCAAAGAAACAGCAGGTTTTTTTCTCTTCTGTCATCATCATACCTCTAAATTAAAAAAGTGCGTGACTCTTCGCAGAGCCACGCACCAAAAAACGCAGAGGCTATTCCGAAAAGTCACCACAACTTATTACCATATGCACAAGAGTACAAGGATAACGGAATAAGCATACGCTTTTTACATAGCGTACACCTTGTACTCATTGTTATACATAATAAGAATAGGTATAATCTGGCATATTTAATTAAAGTAATAAATTGTGGTGACTATATTATAACATGTACCAACGGATTATTCAAGTTTAAATATAAAAAACAAAAGAAAAATATAAAAAAACAAAAGAATTACACATACAAATTAAAAAATTTTCAAAAAAGGCTTGAAATATCAAACAGAATGTGGTATACTATACCATGTTAAGATAGGAATTGCGAAAGAGTGGGTAAAAAAAACCCACTCTTTCATATTTCAAAAAAAGAACTGACCGGAGAAAGGAGAAGGTATGGCAAATACAATTGAAACAGCCGTGCTTGAAATGACACAGGCATTATCGGAGCAGCAGGGTGTTTATGTGGTGGATGTAGAGTACAAAAAAGAAAACGGTGACCGTTTCTTAAGAATCTATATCGACAAGCCCGGAGGTGTCGGATTGCAGGACTGCGAAGCATTCAGCAGGGCGGCAGAGGTGCTTCTGGATGAGGCGGATTTGATTTCGGAGGCATATTGCCTGGAGGTTTCCTCTCCCGGTGCAGACCGGAAGCTAAAAACCGACCGTGAGTTTTCCTACTATATCGGAAGAGAGGTCGAGGTCAAGCTCTACAAAGCAATAGACGGAAAAAAGGAGTTTGTTGCGATTTTAGAAGATTACCGGGATAAAAAAGCGATTTTATCCTTTGACGGAACAACAGTCGAGGTAAGTCCAAAGGAAGCGGTTTATATCCGCTTGAATTTTGTAATGTAAGCAAAAGAGAAAGGATGAGAGAACAAAATGAATGAAGAGTTATTAACCGCATTGGCGGACATTTGCAAGGAAAAGGGGATTGAACGTGACGTCATTTTAGATGCTTTGGAGGCGGCTTTGGTTGCAGCCTACAAAAGAAACTTTGCGTCCGCACAAAATGTTGAGGTTCAATTAGACCGAACAACCGGTGTTGTAAAGGTAGTTGCAAAAAAAGAGGTTGTTGAGTTGGTTGAGGATGAAAATGCACAGACAATGATTTCGTTGGAGGATGCAAAGAAAATCAGCGGTATCTATGAAATCGGCGATATTGTTGACATTGAAGTAACTCCAAGAAATTTCGGAAGAATTGCGGCAATGACTGCAAAGCAGGTTATCACACAAAGACTGCGTGAAGCAGAACGTGATATGATTTATAATGAGTATACCGAAAAGGAAAACGAGATTGTTTCTGCAAAGGTAGAGCGGATTGAAAACGGAAATGTTTATGTCAGCATTGACAAGGTTCCCGCAACTCTGCCGTCGAGAGAAATCCCGGTTACAGAACAGCCTGCATCTGAGCATTTCAAAGTCCATGACTGGATTCGTTGCTATGTCAGCGAGGTTAAGAATGTATCAAAAGGAACGCAGATTATTTTATCCAGAACCCATCCGGGTCTGGTAAAGAAGCTGTTTATGCAGGAGGTTCCGGAAATTGCAGACGGTCTGGTAGAGATTAAGAGCGTATCCAGAGAAGCAGGCTCCAGAACCAAAATTGCAGTTTATTCCGAGGACCCGAACGTGGATCCGCAGGGTGCCTGCATCGGACCGAATGGCTTGCGTGTACAGAGAATCGGTGAGGAATTGAAGGGTGAAAAGATTGACATTGTAAAATGGAGCGAAAATCCGGCAGAGTTTATTGCCGCAAGTCTGAGCCCCTCCAAGGTGCTTTCCGTTACCGTAAATGAAGAAGAAAAGACGGCAAGTGTTGTTGTTCCGGATTATCAGCTTTCGCTGGCAATCGGAAAAGCCGGACAGAATGTCCGCTTAGCGGCAAGACTGACCGGTTGGAAGATAGATATCACTTCTGCTCCGGAGGATGGATTCCAGGCAGAATAAGCTCGTCAAGAAAGGATAAGACTATGACATATGTACCCCAAAGGATGTGCATTGCCTGCCGGCAGAAGCATCCGAAAAAGGATTTAATCAGAATCATAAAAACAGAACAGGGTGCCCGGCTTGATGAACAAATGAATTTACCGGGGCGGGGTGCATACTTGTGCAGAAATGATGCGTGTGTACTGAATGCACACAAAAAAAAGGCACTGTCTAAGCATTTTAAAATGGCGGTACCGGAAGAAATTTATCAGCAGATTGAGGAGTATGTTCATGGATAAGGTGTTAGGAATGCTCGGTCTGGCAAAACGTGCCGGGCGGGTGATAAGCGGTGAACAGTTATGCGAAAAGGCAATTAAATCAGGCGATTCTCAACTGATTATCATCGCCTGCGACAGCTCCGAAAATGCAAAAAAAGCGATTACCGATTGCTGTAGGCATTATCGGGTACAATATATAGAATATGGAAGCAAAGAGGCATTGGGACAGTTTACAGGTAGTGCGTACAGAGCAGTTGTTTCGGTGAATGACCGGAATTTTGCGCAGGCTATTTTGCAAAAGTATTCTGCGAATCAGGAAAGGAATGGTGAGAACATATGGCAAGTATGAAGGTTCAGGAATTGGCAAAGGAATTGGGAAAAGTTACCGGAAAAGATATTGTTGAGCGTCTGGCGGCAGTCGGAATTGAGGTCAAGGCTTCTACCGTGCTGACCGAGGAACAGCTCGGCATTGTAATGGATATCTATACACAGTTAAATGATATCGGCGATGCACCGCTGGTGCGTCCGGAGAAGAGCAAAAAGGCTCCGGAAAAGAAAGAAGAAGTAAAACCGGAAGCTCCGCAGGAGGAAAAGAAGCCGGAAGAAAAGAAGCCGGAGGAAGTAAAACCCGAAGCACCGGCAAAGAAGGAAGAGAAGAAGCCGGAAGTACCGGCAAAAAAAGAAGAGAAAAAGCCTGCAGAAGCAAAAAAAGCAGCACCGAAGCAGGAGGAGAAAAAGCCGGAACCCAAGAAGGAAGCAAAGCCGGCAGAACAAAAACAGCCTCCGAAGCCGAAAAAGAAGGAAGAACCGGTACGCCCGGCAGAGGATGTCAGCGACGAGGAGCTGGTCATTGCGGCAGAACCGAGCAAGGCAGTTCGCTATGTCGACACCCGTACCGCTACCGTAGAGCTGGATAAGATTGAAACCAGAGAGCGGTTAGAGGATATGGTTTCGGATGACCTGCATAAGCTGGCAGATAATCATGGTAAAAAGAAAAAGAAGAACAAGAATCACGAAAAGCAGATGCAGAAGGAGCAAGCACCTGCACAGCCTTCCAAAAAGGAAAAGAAGGAAGCTGTGGATGAAGTGATTGAAATTCCGGAAACCATTACGGTTGGCGACCTGGCACAAAAGCTTGGCAGAGGTGCGGCTGAAATCGTGAAAAATCTGATGATGCTCGGCATCATGGCTACCATCACACAATCCATTGACTATGATACTGCGGCTTTGATTGCAGAAGAATTAGGCGTTCAGGTAAAGAAGGAAATCGTTCTGACCAAAGAGGATATTCTGTTCCAGGAGGAAGAGGATAAGCCGGAAGATTTAGTTCCGCGTCCGCCGGTTGTTGTTGTTATGGGTCACGTTGACCACGGTAAGACCTCTTTGTTGGATGCAATCCGGAATACATCGGTTATTTCGACCGAAGCAGGCGGTATCACACAGCACATCGGTGCGTACAATGTACGTCTGAATGACCGTGACATTACCTTCCTGGATACCCCGGGACACGAAGCATTTACCACCATGCGTTTGCGTGGTGCGCAGGTAACTGATGTTGCCATCATCGTTGTTGCGGCAGACGACGGTATCATGCCGCAGACAGTAGAAGCAATCAATCACGCGCGTGCGGCTGGTGTTACCATTGTCGTAGCAATCAATAAGATTGATAAGGAAAGTGCAAACGTAGAACGGGTGAAGCAGATGCTGGTAGAGCATGAGCTGATTCCGGAGGAATGGGGCGGTGACACCGTTTGTGTAGAGGTATCTGCAAAGCAGAATATCAATATTGACGGCTTGCTGGAAATGGTACTTTTAATTGCTGATATGAAGGAATTAAAAGCAAATCCGGATAAGCCGGCAAAGGGTACTGTAATCGAAGCACAGATTGACAAGGGAAGAGGCCCGGTTGCAACCGTTTTAGTGCAGGAGGGAACACTCCATGTTGGGGATATCGTAATTGCAGGAACAGCGGTTGGTCACGTTCGTGCAATGATTAATGATAAGGGACGCAGAGTCAAGGTTGCAGGCCCGTCTACTCCGGTTGAGATTCTCGGTCTGGATGAGGTTCCGTCCGGCGGTGACCAGTTCCGTGTCATTACCGATGAAAAGCTTGCAAAGGATGTTGCAGAGGCAAGAAAACGTGAAGAAAAGGAAACACGCTTCAATGCAACTGTTAAGGTTTCTCTGGATAATCTCTTCTCACAGATTGACGAAGGTAACATGAAGGAGCTTAATGTCATCATCAAGGCAGACGTTCAGGGTTCTGTTGAAGCAGTTCGTCAGTCTTTGGAAAAGCTTTCCAACGAAGAGGTTCGTGTAAAAGCAATTCACGGCGGTGTTGGAGCAATCAATGAATCTGACGTTATGCTCGCAAACGCATCCAATGCAATTATTGTCGGCTTTAATGTCCGTCCGGATGCCGGTGCATCTGCGGCGGCAGAACGCCAGGAGGTTGATATTCGTCTGTATCGTGTTATCTATCAGGCGATTGAAGAAATTGAAGCGGCAATGAAGGGTATGCTGGATCCGGAATTCCGCGAAAAGGTAATCGGCTATGCAGAAATCCGTCAAACCTTTAAGGTTTCGGGTGTTGGTACGATTGCCGGTGCATATGTCACAGACGGTAAGATTGTAAGAAACGCACAGATTCGTCTGGTGCGTGACGGAATCGTGATTCACGAAGGCTTAATCGACAGTCTCAAGCGATTCAAGGACGATGCAAAGGAAGTTGCAGAGGGCTTTGAATGCGGTATCGGACTGGAACGGTTCAATGATATCAAGGAAGGCGATGTCCTTGAATGCTTCATCATGGAGGAAATTGAACGCTAAGCCATCTGAATCGGAAAGGATAAATTATGGCGAAAGAAAGAATCAATAAAATCAACGAAGAGGTTCGGAGGGAGTTGAGTGCGGTAATCCGGGAATTAAAGGATAGCCGCATCCCGATGATGACCAGTGTTGTGGCGGTTCAGGTCACAAATGATTTGAGCTATGCAAAGGCTTATATCAGCATCATGGGCGATGAGGAAACGCAAAAGAGAGCGTTGCAGGGATTGAAAAGTGCGGCAGGCTTTGTCCGTCGGGAAATCGGGCATCGGCTTTCCTTGCGTCATACACCGGAGTTCATTTTTGAATTGGATCACTCCATTGAACACGGCGCTCACATCAACCAGGTTTTGAATGATATCAATAAAAAATAATCAACTGCGAAAGGAGTTCATACGATGAAAGCAATCGCAGAAACAATCAAACAAGCAGAATCTGTAATCATCCTCGCCCATGTGGGCGAGGATGCTGATGCTTTTGGGAGTGGCTTGGCTCTTTTAGAGATGATCAGAAATCTCGGGAAAAAAGCAGAATTTTATGTCAGTCAGGAGCCGGAGTGGCGGCTTCGTTTTTTGGAGAAGAATTACCGGGTTTATACAGAGGAAACCGAGGTGCCGGCATATGATTTGTGTATCGCAATTGATTGCGGCGACAAAAAACGCATGGACACCCGGGAGATTTTGTTCGACCGTGCGGAAAAAACAGTCAATATCGACCATCACTATACCAATCCCGGCTATGCACAGTTTAACTATGTGGACGGCAATGCTGCGGCAACGGCAGAAATCCTCTATCGGCTATTTTCCGAAATGCAGGTAGCAATCACCGATTCCATGGCAAAAAATCTCTATCTTGCGATTATGTCGGATTCCGGCTGTCTCAAATATAGCTGTGCATCTGCAGAAACGGTGCATACCGTTGGCGAGCTGATGCGTTTTGAGTTTGACCATGCGGAGCTTTGCCGCAGACTTTTTGACAGTGAAATATTTGAAGTGGTGCAGTTAAAGGCACATATTATGCTGAATCTGCACCGCTATTATGACGGAAAGCTTTGTATTGCCAATATCACGGAGGAAATGCTGCAAAAATATGGAGTTGCAGAGAAGGATACCGGGGATTTTGTCAATATTCCAAGAGAACTTTTTGGAACAGAAATAGCGGTTTCCCTCACACAGACTCCGGATAAAATAAAGCTGAGCTTCCGTTCTAACGGTCAGCACAATGTTGCAGAGCTTGCCGGTCGCTTGGGTGGCGGCGGTCATACGATGGCGGCGGGGGCACGTCTGTTTGAAACAACCCCCGAGGAAGCAGAAGAAATCATTGTAGCACTTTGTAAGGAGCTTTTGGCATGATAGAATATGATTTGGATGCGATTGTGCATCCCTACATTACGGAATATTTACGGGAAGTCATTCCTCCAAAGGAAGGAATCCTCCGGGAATTAGAGGCATATGCAAAAGAGAACAGTGTCCCGATTGTACAGCCGGAAACGGCACAGCTATTAACGGTGCTGACACAGATGATACGTCCGAGGCGGATTTTAGAAATCGGTTGTGCAATTGGCTATTCTGCAATTTTAATGTCGGAGAGCATGGCAGAGGATGGCAGTATCACAACGGTGGAATGGGATGCGGATATGACGCAAATTGCCCGTTCCAATATTGAAAAGGCAGGTCTTTCGGAAAAAATCCGGGTGGTGAATCAGGATGCAAAGGAGCTTTTGCCCACCCTGACCGGAGAATATGACATGATTTTCTTAGACGGACCGAAAGCACATTACATTCATATGCTCAATGACTGTATCCGGCTCTTGCGAAAGGGCGGGATTCTGGTTGCCGATAATGTTCTTTACAAGGGCATGACGGCGGATGAGGAGCACGTTGTCCGCAGAAAAATAACGATTGTAAAACGGCTTCGTCATTTTATTGCGGCACAAATGCAGAGAAAGGAACTAAAATCCGTCTTGTTGCCGGTCGGTGACGGTGTGACGGTAGCGGTCAGAATGTAAGGGGAGCTGGTATGATAATCAAGAGCACACGCAGAAGCTTAGAGGATTCTATCTATAAGGAATTAAAATCCGTATCGAAGCATGAAGAAAAATGCAGAAAAAAGGCACGGGAAAAGGATTCATCCTATAAAGAAAAGCTGCAGAAAAAAATCCCGGAGGGCTTGAATCACACCCTGCAGAATGCGTTTTCAAAAGCATTCGGTCTGATTTTCAAGCATGGAATTGAAATCATCGAAAAGACTTACAATAAGGACAATATCACGGCAGAAAGCGACATACAAAAATTTGCCATTGACCGGATTGGGAACCGTCGGGAAATCAGAAAGCTAAGACGAACGGCAGAAAAATCGGATTTTCTCAATCTGTCAATTACAACAGTTGAGGGAATCGGGTTAGGTGCCTTGGGAATTGGCTTGCCGGATGTTGTGCTGTTTCTCGGCATGGTATTAAAAGGGATTTACGAGGTTTCCTTGCGTTACGGATATGATTATGAGTTGCCGTCTGAAAAATATTTCATTCTGAAGCTGATGGGAACGGCACTTTCTAAAAATGAAGAATGGGAAAAAAGAAATGGTGAGCTGGATAAAATGCTCCAAGCACTTCCGCAGGTCAACGAGACTGCAATCGAGCTGGAAATCGAAGAAACCTCCGGACTGTTTGCAACCGATATGCTTGTTTTAAAGTTCATTCAGGGGATACCGGTTATCGGTATGGTTGGCGGTGTGTTTAATCCCATTTATTACAAAAAGATATTAAATTATGTACAACTGAAATATTATAAACGATATTTAAAGGACAAGCTACGTACTTTGTCATAAAAACAGGAGAAACAGACCATGAAAAAACCGGAATTATTAGCACCGGGCGGAAGCCTGGAAAAACTGAAAACAGCCATTCTCTACGGGGCAGATGCCGTTTATATCGGCGGTGAGGCGTTCAGCCTCAGAGTGGCGGCGGAGAATTTTTCCATTGAAGATATGAAGGAGGGAATCTCCTTTGCACACGAACGTGGAAAAAAGGTCTATCTGACGGCAAACATCCTGCCGCATAATGCGGATATTGACGATTTTGCAAGCTATCTTGCAGTCGTCCGTCCTCTTGGATTTGACGGGATTTTAGTATCCGATTTAGGAATGTTCTCTATGGTGCAGGAGTTAGCACCTGAAATTCCGATTCATATCAGCACGCAGGCAAATAATGTCAACTTCCGTTCTGCTGCAAAGTGGCACGAAATGGGGGCAAAGCGTGTGGTGCTGGCAAGAGAAATGAGCTTTGCGGAGATGAAAGAAATCCGGGAACGGACACCGGAGGATTTGGAGCTGGAGGCTTTTGTACACGGTGCAATGTGTATTTCTTATTCGGGCAGATGTCTGCTTTCTAATTATATGACACAACGGGATGCCAACCAGGGTGCGTGCGCACATCCCTGCCGTTGGAATTATTCCTTAGTGGAGCAAACACGTCCGGGGGAATATATGGATGTTTACGAAAATGAACGTGGAAGCTTTATCTTTAATTCCAAGGATTTGTGCTTAATCCGGCATATTCCGGAATTGATTGAAAGCGGAATTACCAGCTTTAAAATTGAGGGACGGGTGAAAACCTCCTACTATGTTGCAACCATCATTCAGGCATATCGGACGGAAATTGACCGATATTTTGAAGACCCCGAACACTATGTTTTTGACGAAAAACAGTTTGATGAGCTTTGTAAGGTCAGCCACCGTCCCTATACCACCGGCTTTAGCTTCAGAAAACCGACCGGTGAAGAACAGGTTTATACCGATAGCTCCTATATCCGGGACTATGACTTAATTGGAATTGTGACCGATTATGATGCCGAAACAAAGATAGCAACCGTCACGCAAAGAAACCGTTTCTTTGCAGGTGATGAAATCGAAGTGATGCAACCCCAACAACCCTTCTTCAGCCAGACAATCAAAACCATGCAGAATGAAAAGGGCGAGGAAATTACCGTTGCCCCTCATGCGGCAATGATTGTAAAAATTCCGATGGAGCAATCGGTTGTGAAGGATGCCATGCTCCGAAAAAAACGGGAGGAAAAATAAAATCGAGATGTGTCCTTGTGTGGAACTTTTGCTCCATACAAGGGCGTTTTTATGTAAAAAAATATATTGACTTAGAAAGGAATATGAGTTAATATATAAATAAAGATTTGTTGCATAGAAGGGTGTGTATATATGTATACAATCGGCGTGAAATTTGATAAACAAAACGATATCATATCTTCTGCTTTTGAATTGATGAAAAGGCATAGTGGATTATATCTGATTGAAGAAGAGAATCGTGTTGCAGACTTTTTCGTGGCGCTTTTTCTTGAAAAAAATATGGAAAAAGAGTCTTATCGCATAGAAAAGACAGATGATGCACATATATCTGTATATGGGGCTGATTTTTTGGGACTGGTATACGGAATCGGGAGAATGCTTCACAAGGGAATGGAAGAAATAAAGGATGAACAATGCACTCCAAAAAAGCACATCAGGGCAGTATATTATGCAACTCATTTTGGTAATTTTTATCAGTCAGCACCCATTGAAGAGGTGATTCACCATATGGAAGAACAAATGCTTTGGGGGTGTAATTGTATTGCTATGTGGTTCGATATGCATCATTTTTGTGGCATAGATGATCCGGCGGCAAAGAAATTGCTTTTCAGAATCCGGGATGTATTTTCTGTTGCAAAGAGCATGGGGATGAAAACATCGCTTACAATGCTTGCAAATGAATATTATTGTGGTGCGCCCGAAAATTTGCTTGCGCAAAATTCTACAGAGGGAACCGGCTACACGAAAAAAATGGTGGGCTTTTACGGAACCGAAATTTGTCCTTCCTCTGTTGAGGGTGAGGCACTTATCATAAGTGCAAGAAGGAAAATGCTGGAATTTTTTAAAGATACAAAGCTTGATTTTCTTTTGCTCTGGCCTTATGACCAGGGAGGATGCACCTGCAGTCAGTGTCGTCCGTGGGGAGGAAAGGGATTTTTGGAAATTTCAAAGAAGCTTTCTGTGTTGCTTCGTGAATTTTTCCCGGAAGCAAAATGTATTCTTTCGGCGTGGAGGTTTGACGACTTCACAACCGGGGAGTGGGATATCCTTTTAAAAGAGTTGAATCATCTGAGGGAATATTTTGATTTTATCATGGCAGATTTTGCGGCATCGGAAACACCGGAAGAGCTTCATCAGTATGTGAAAAAAGCGGGTATGGGACTTGTCGGCTTCCCGGATATCAGTATGCTCGCTACTCCGTGGGGAGGTTTTGGAGCTGCACCGGCGACAAAGCATCTGAATGGGGTTTTTGAAAAAAATGAATTGAATGCAGATGGAGGATTTTGTTATTCAGAAGGGATTTTTGAAGATATCAATAAGGCACTCATGTTGAGCCTTTATATGGGTAACAGCACTCGTGAAGATGTGATAAGAGATTATTTTCGTTTTTATTTCGGAGAAAATACGGTAGAATATGCTCCGGAGCTGATTGACGGTCTGGAAGAAACCCTTCCCAGACATCGAATCGGTGCAGACGGGGTGATAAACGATTATCCGTTTGGAGAAACTTCAGACCGGCTTCCGGTGTTTGAAATCAAAAATACAAGCTCTGTGAAAAGAGTGAGAGAAATTGCCGAGACGCTTTATTGCAGGGTTTCTGATACCGTCAGGGAAAGCCCGAGATTTTTAATGCTTTATCTGAGAGCAGTGATTGATTTTGAGCTTGAAAAGAATCAAGGCAATATTACAGATGCCATTGAAGAAGCAGCACAAAGGCTGAAACAGATTTATTATGCTGAACAGGCTGATTATGTGGTTTCGCCCATAACGAAAAAAGCGATAAGAGAAAACAAAGGCCTTATATGATTTGTTATTAAGTAGCTCATAGACATGGAGGGAAAATATGCGAGTAACAGTCGCGATTGATTCATTCAAAGGAAGTCTTTCCACCTTTTTATCGGGTGAGGCGGCAAGTGTCGGAATCAAACGTGTATATCCGGATGCAGAGGTACGAATCTGTCCGTTGGCAGATGGCGGTGAAGGGACAGTAAATGCAGTTATTTCTGCAATGGATGGAGAAATCAGGGAAGTGTCGGTGCACAATCCACTCGGGAAAATGATTTCTGCCGGGTATGGTTTGATTTCCAAAACAAAAACTGCAGTAATTGAAATGTCATCTGCATCAGGCATTACCCTGATTTCAAAGGAGGAACGAGATCCTCAAAAGACTACAACCTATGGTGTTGGCGAGATGATTGTAGATGCAATCAAAAGCGGATGCAGGCATTTTGTAGTCGGAATTGGTGGCAGTGCCACCAACGATGGCGGAATCGGAATGTTGCAGGCATTAGGTTTTGAATTTCTGGATGCAGACGGAAAAGAAGTTCCGTATGGGGCAGAGGGGCTTGGAAGGATTGTGACAATCCGGACAGAAAACGCCTTGGAAGAGTTGTCAGAATGTCAGTTCTGTGTGGCGTGCGATGTAACCAATCCGCTTTGCGGAGAGTCTGGATGCAGTGCCGTTTACGGACCGCAAAAAGGGGCAACCCCGGAAATGGTGCAAAGGATGGATGCCTGGATGCAACATTATGCCGAAAAAACAAAAGAGGTTTATCCGACTGCGAACCCGGAATATCCCGGTGCAGGTGCGGCAGGAGGTCTGGGCTTTGCGTTTTTGTCCTATCTGGGCGCAACGCTGGAGTCGGGTGTGGATTTGGTGATCCGGGAGACCGGTATGGAGAAATTTATCCGGGAATCGGATTTTGTAGTGACCGGTGAAGGTCGCCTTGACGGACAGTCAGCGATGGGAAAAGCACCCGTCGGCGTTGCAAGGTTGGCAAAACAATATCAAAAGCCGGTACTGGCGTTTTCCGGCTGTGTGACATCGGATGCAACGGCGTGCAATCAGCAAGGGATAGATGCCTTTTTCCCGATACTAAGAATTCCCTGCACATTGGAAGAGGCAATGGACGAGAAGAATGCGTTTTCCAATCTTGCTGATAGTGTAGAGCAGGCATTTTTATTAATCAGAACCCTGAAAGGAGACAAAATATGAAACAATTATCAGACAGAATCAAGCTCAATAACGGATATGAGATTCCGTGCATCGGCTACGGAACCTGGCAGACGCCGGATGGAGATGTGGCGGTTTCTGCGGTAAAGTGTGCGATTGAGGCAGGATACCGTCATATTGATACTGCCGCAATTTATGGAAATGAAAAAAGTGTCGGACAGGCAATTGCAGAATCAGACATTGACCGGAGGGAGCTTTTTATCACCAGTAAGCTCTGGAATACAGAACGTGGCTATGACAAAACTCTGCGTGCATTTGAGGAAACAATGACAAAGCTGGGGTTAGAATATCTGGATTTATATCTGATTCATTGGCCGGCAAATGCAAAGCAGTTTGAAAATTGGGATGCTTTGAATCTGGATACCTGGAGAGCAATGATAAAGCTTTATCAGGAAGGCAGAATCAAGACAATCGGAGTTTCCAATTTCCTGCCGCATCATCTCAAAAGCCTGATGGAAACCGATGTCGTTCCGGCAGTCAATCAGATTGAATATCATCCGGGGTATCTGCAGGATGAGGCAGTTACTTTTTGTAAGGAAAACGGAATTTTGATAGAGGCTTGGAGCCCGATTGGAGCAGGCGCACTTTTAGAGGATGCAACACTTGTAAAGCTTGCAGAAAAATATCAGCGTTCTGTTGCGCAGATTTGTATTCGCTGGTGCTTGCAAAACGGAACTGTTCCGCTTCCGAAATCGGTTACACCGTCCAGAATTTATGAAAATACAAAGGTGTTTGATTTTGAGCTTTCGGCAGAGGATGTCGCAATCATCAATCGACTTCCTGCTTGTGGCGGAAGCAGTCATCCGGATAGGGTAGATTTTTAAAACCAAGGGACACAAAACAAAGATTAGTTTTGTGTCCCTTGGTTTGTTTTTCGGTATATGTTAGGAGATATTCCTATTGCAACAGAAAATATTTTTGAAAACAGCAATGCATCCTCATATCCTACAGAGTTTGCGATGATGCCGATGCTCAGATCCGTTTCTTTCAAAAGCTCGCAGGCTCGTCGCAGGCGAATTTGTTGCAGATATTGTTTTGGAGAAATACCCAGATAACGCACAAACAGATTGCGAATATAGGCGCGGCTTAAAAAGAATTTTTTTGCCACATCGTCCATGCTCAGCTTCTGATGATAGTTTTTATCTAAATATGCCTTGATTTCCTGAACGTGTCGCTCGGACAAGGAGACTGCAGAGCTTGCGTTGTGTGCCGGTGCATGAAGCAGAAAAAACAGGTTTGCCGCCGCTTGTCCGAGGATTTTATCATTCGGATGTGTTTTGGAAATGGTATGATAAAGGCTTAAAAGCTGGGAAAGCGGGGTGATATCCTGAAACTGTCCGATTGTGATTTTATCGCCGAATCCACAATCCTGCATCGCCTGATTGACATCCTGCCCATATAAGCGGATATAGAGATAGGACCAGGGATTCTTTTTGTCGGGGGCATACACCATTTGCTGATTCTTGTTGACTGCAAAGAACTGACCGGCAGATAGCCTTTTGCCATTAAACATCCCTTCTCCGGCAGTAATATAATGGATGACGGCATGGGCAGGAATTACCCGGATTTCCCCCTTGTCGGGGGCGCATTGTTCAAATTCTGCTTCAAACCTGATATCATACATTTTTTTGTCCTCACTATATTTTTTATTATATAGGAAATTACAACATTTATGTTGTAATTTCTGGAATAACAAAATTGCTTCCTTAATCCCACGCCCGCAGGCGGGGCTTCTATCAGAAGCTTTTTTACTTTATAGGAAACTTCGTTCCTATGAAGTAAAAAGAATTTAATGCCCGTGCGAAATTTTCCGCTAATAGCGGAAACGCACATGGGCGTAACAAAACGTTATGCTTCTTCTTACCGCTCTGCATCAGTTCAAAGTACATGAAAATTTTATGGAGCGGTTGCGGCGAAGCCGCTTTGTTTTGGCTTTCAATGCAAATCAGAACAGATTGGCAGGCATCATTTCGTAAGCGGTAACCTCGGTAAATTCTGCACCGTCAGAAATTGCAAACGCCTTGATTGCAGTTTCGGGATCGGACAGATAAACCTGACGTGCGGTTCCTTGGCGTTCATTGGCATAGACCTCAAACATAGAATGGTCAACAAAAATATCCAATGTAAGCATTTCGTCGGAGGTAAGAATAAAGGGTGCCTGCTCCACCATGGGTTCTCCATCTGACATACTTTCAAAAATCAGTTTCTGCTCAGATTTGGAGTATATGATTTTGGTTCCCTCGTCGCTGTCTCCGGCACGGACAATAAAGCCGGCATAATCGGCATTCTTCATCGAAATTTTTGCCTTAATCCGGAAGGATTTTGGGTTGTTCAGGTAAAATTCTTCCTTGCCGTCGACGGTGCCAAATGCAAATTGTTGCGGTTTCGTTTGCAGTTGGTCTAATTCTTCAGCAGGTGCCATCTTCAATTCGTTGTTTTCCAACCATAAGACACGGGGAAAGGTATAAACGCCTGACCATCCATATTGTTCAAAATGGGTGCTGTTCTTTTCGTCAAACATCCAGAACCAAGCAAGCTGACGGTTTTTATCGTCAATCAGCGCTTCGGGCGCAAAGAAACCGCGGTTTTTCCAGGACATTCTGCCGTGCTTTTCGGGGGAGAAGGTTTCATTTCTTAATTTCCCCAAATAGTATTGTGTGCCTTTGTTGTGTGAGATAAAAAGCTGTAAATAGGTGTCGGTCAGCTTGCCGCCGCTTTTTTCATCCGGTAAGGGCAGAAAGGAGGGACACATATCGTCCTCGGTTTCGTCCGGCCAATCCTCGTCTGAATGTTCGTTTTTATAAAAACGATGCACAAATTCCCAATGTTTCATATCGGAGGAGCGGAACAAATCAGTCCAGTCTCCTTTGTATTTTTCTTCTGAATCAGGTGCTCTTCCGTAGACGTTTAAAACCACCAGATTTCCGGTCTGCATATAGTAGTAACCATTTTCTTTCCAGATATTGCTGGGATCGGAACAGCCTAAGTGCTCCACATTACCATCGACCTCTAAATCCACAATGCCCCATTGCTCGGCAGAGCCGTTGATTGCAAGCGGATGAATCCGTTCCCATTTGTCGTAGGGTGGTTTGGAATAGGCAATCGCAATGCCACCGTTGTCGCTTCCGTCGGGTGCTTTGAATTTCCAGAAAGGGATGTAAGCGGTCAGGTCATCGTCTAAGAATGCTCCGCCGCTGTAACAACCGCCGTCTCCGTTTTCTTGTGTCAGGGCATCGGGATGGCTCTGCCAATGCAGTAAATCCGCAGAGGATAAATGCCCCCAGTGGTAGGCATTGGTGGCTTTGTTGTGATAAAGATACATCAGATGATAACGTCCCTCTGCAAAAAATGCACCGTTCGGATCACCCGGACCGCAATCTACTGCGGGACCGGCAAAGTGATATCGTGGTCGGTGCGGGTCGGCAATCAGTTTGTCAATGGTTTCCTTTGTATGTGCTGACATGGCGGATTCTCCTTTGGAATGAATTTTGTTGCGAAGTAATATTCACATAATATCATAAAGGAGGAATGATGTCAACATGAAATATCAAGCAACGCTTGATGTGAAATAATTTCTGTTGAAATTGTGAAATAGAAGGCTTATGCTTTCTGTGAAATAAAATACGCCTTTAATATTTGCGAAGCAAATATTTCACAGCAAGGCTATTTCACATTGCGTAGCAATATTTCACACGCCGAAAGGCGTATTTCATTAAAAAAAGCACTTCCAAAGAAGTGCTTTTTTCTGGTGGAAGAGGATGGATTCGAACCATCGAAGCGAGACGCAACAGATTTACAGTCTGCCCCCTTTGGCCACTCGGGAACTCTTCCATATATGGAGCTGGTGATGGGACTCGAACCCGCGACCTGCTGATTACAAATCAGCTGCTCTACCAATTGAGCTACACCAGCAAATTGTGGCTATCGTAGGTGTAAAAGAAAGTGGTGGGAGTTACAGGGCTCGAACCTGTGACATCCTGCTTGTAAGGCAGACGCTCTCCCAGCTGAGCTAAACTCCCATTTCCTTATCTGGTCGGGATGACAGGATTTGAACCTGCGGCCCTCTGGTCCCAAACCAGATGCGCTACCAAACTGCGCTACATCCCGATGGACCAGTTCTTCGCCATCACCGGACGACTTGTATATGATAACATTATTTTATCACAATTGCAAGTTGAAAAACATACCAAATAATCAAAATAGATTTAAAATGCTTTTATTATCTTTAAATATCGTTTGTTTTCTTGCTATTTTGCATTTTTAAATATTTTTTTAGATAAAATATCAGAATCAGGAGAAACAGCACAATTCCACAATCCCCTGCCAGGCGATAGATTCGGTTTACCAGAAAGGAAAAGTTCATTCCGGCACCGAAATAACCGACCGAAATCAGCAGACAAACAGAAAGCTTTTGCGGGAGCGGAATGCGCCCGACCACAGTAAATCCGTTGCTCAGAGCGGTGGTGAGCATGGCGGCAAACAGAACTGCAGCATAAAAAAGTGCAAGCAGAGGGTTCTGCAGTTTACAAAGTGTCAGCATCGGCAATTCGCTCGCAAGAACCGAATCGGGCGAGCGCATTAAAACAATCCGGAGCAGATTCAGAATCACAAAAAATGTGATACTGCTCAAGATGCCACAAAGAAACCGGGGCGGTTTTTGTGTATTCCCAAGACTGACCAGGACTGCCGCTGCAGTCAGAAGATTGTAGCTGACATAATTACCGCTTGCAAGCAACCATCTGGAACTATTTGTCTGTGATGCAGGCAGAGAACCCGAAGCAAGCAGAAAAACACATACGCCTACCATACCGACAATAATAAAAATGGCAAGAATGCTGTTTGCGGCAAGAAAACCCTTTAAATCAAATAAAAAGATAATGAGGCAGATGATGCAGACAAAGAATATACCGATATGGCGGTCCGCCCCAATTGTCTGTGCAATAATTTCACCACTTCCGGAAAGCATGGTTAAAAAAACAATTCCCATAAAAAAGAAAGAAAATAGGTCGGTCAGCTTTGCAAACGGTGCAGGCATAAGCTGTTGCATACAAGCCTCAAAGGAAGCTCCCTCCAGCGAAAGCAAAAGCTCTGCAAAGACACCGAACAGAAGGGAAGAAACCAGAATTCCCCAGAAGCATGTATTGTGATAGGCAATAAAATAGTGTACCACCTCGCTCCCGGATGCAAAACCTGCCCCGATTACGGTGGCAACAAATACTCCGGTGATAAGCAATGCCTGTTTCATATGTTCAGCTCCTTTTTCTTTGTTTTGCGTTCTGAGCTTTTTTACATCATTTGTCTGATAGGGATAAGAAAAAATGCTTCAGAACGGACAAACTGAGCCAAAACAAGGAGTTTCCTTGTTTTGGGTTACCCGACGGCGTACAGAGGTACGCCAAGTGGCGAAGATTGTTCGTAGCAAAAAGGCACTAAATTTTAGAAAAATCGATAAAACTGAGATTTTTCATCCAAATGAAAATAATTTAAGAATGATAAGCTGTTTCCATTGCATATTAAGATTGCCTTTTGCGTTCTGAACTTTTTTTCATATTCCTATAAACAAAAAAACACTCACAACTATCATATGCTGTGAGTGTCTTTGGATATGCTATGCTATCTGGAAATTGCCAAAACTTTAAATTCGATGATGCCGCCCGGCGTACTGACTTCCACGATGTCGCCTACCTTGTGATGTAAAAGTGCAGAACCGACCGGAGATTCTTGAGAAAGCTTGTTATTTTCGGGATCTGCTTCGGTTGTTCCAACAATTGAATAGGTCACTTCTTCTTCGAATTCCTGATCCCAGAGTGTTACCTTGGTGCCTAAGCTGATTTCGTCACTTGCGATTTCGGTTTCATCCAAAACACGTGCAAATTTCAGCATATTCTCAATTTGATTGATACGGGACTCTACTTCAGCCTGCTCGTTTCTTGCTTCGTCATACTCGGAGTTTTCGGACAAGTCGCCAAACGATAATGCTTGCTTGATTTTTTCGGATACTTCTTTGCGTTTGATGGTTTTTAAATATTCCAGCTCGTCCTTTAAGCTCTTCATCCCGTCAACAGTTAAAATAATTTCTTTATTCTCTGTCATGCCGTCTTCTTCCTTTCCGTAAATATCGCATCATAGCTTGGATATCTACAATTTTATTCCATAACCGCCCTATAGTATACTACATTTTTGGAAAAAAGTCAAATGTTTTTTTCTCCTGATAGAGTATTCTATGCAAATGTGTGTATAAATATGATACATTTTCAGCAAAATAAATAAAATTCAAGGATAGGAGTGTTGGATGTGAATGCACAACAACTGCGGGAGGATTTTGAAAAATGCTTTGGTAAGGAGAATGCGAAGGTTGAGGTTGTCTCGGTTGCAACCCCAATCCCTTTTTTCGGAAGCGGATTACAACCGCTCAGTGTGCCTTTGATGGCAGTAGGGATTACGCCATATTCTATGGTAGCGTTCCGGAAGCGGGAGGATGATATTTTCCGGATGCGGGAGCATGATTCTGTTTTAGAATGTACCTGTCCGAAGGGAAAACTGTCCCAGTATGAAAGTAAGGATTTTGCACGGGAGTTGTTTGGGGTTCTGGGCAGAATTTCAAAATCAGAAACCGGGACGGATTTTTTGCTCTACCAAAAGCGGATATCTGCACTCGGAACCCATCTGCCGATGGCGGTTGCACTTGCAGCAGAGCGTATGAATGCGGAAAAAATAATTCCGGAGCAGGTTTTGCAAACGGTGGTTACTGACGAGGAAAAACGATGCGAGGAGGCGGTAGCACTCTTTTCCGGGCAGAACAAGGTGCTTTTGACGGATGGAAAGCAGGTGCAATATGCTCCGTCTCCGGCAGAAGCGTGTAAAATTGTTCTGACCTTGACAGAGAAGCCGCAAAAAACGGAGCGGCTGCGAAAAATGGTTTGCAAAAGGTACCGCGGGGCAGGGAAGGAGGCAATCAGCCGCTCTGCCTCAGAGGCGGAACCGGGATACCGGCGTTGGCTCTTGTTTGCAGAAGCGGAGCAGAGAAGGATTACGGAGGCAATGCGTTGTCTGGAAAAAAAAGACCGTGACGGATTTGGAAAAATCATGAACCATTCTGCGGCGGAACGGCTTCGTGTCTGCGGAAAGAAAGCACATATGCAGGAGCTTTTATTCCGGATTGCAGAGCCAATCAGCCTTGGGTGCAATCTGCTTGCAGAGCATGGAATCATCAGTATTGTTCCGGATGCGGAGGTAGACCGTTTTATTGAAACTGTACATGAAGCATATCAAAAAAAGGCAGGCGAACTGCCTGCCTTTCTGATTTGTGATATGGCTGATACAAAATAATCAGACATTAAAGCGGAATAAAACGATGTCGCCGTCCTTCATCACATATTCCTTGCCTTCTGAACGGACTAAGCCTTTTTCCTTTGCCGCAACCATGTTACCACAAGCCATCAGGTCATCGTAAGCAACAACTTCGGCACGGATAAAGCCACGCTCAAAATCGGTGTGGATTTTTCCTGCCGCTTGCGGTGCTTTTGTGCCGTTGGTAATGGTCCATGCACGAACTTCCGGCTCGCCTGCGGTCAGATAACTGATTAAACCGAGCAGACGATAGCTGGTTTTAATCAGACGGTCAAGCCCGGATTCCTCCATGCCAAGCTCAGATAAGAACATAGCTTTTTCTTCCGCATCCAATTGGGAGATTTCTTCCTCAATCTTTGCAGAAACCGGCATCACCTCAGAGTTTTCCGAAGCGGCAAGGTCTGCAACTTTTTGCACAAAGACATTGTTTTCAATACCCTTTGCAAAATCATCCTCTGCAACATTTGCGGCATATAAAACCGGTTTTAAGGAAATCAAGGCAATTTCTTTCATGATTTCTGCTTCTTCCGGAGTGTAGGTAAGACTTCTTGCAGGTTTACCATCCTCTAAAGCTGCCTTGACGCGTTCTAATAATTCCAATTCGGATGCTAAGGTCTTGTCGCCCTTCATCGCCTTTTTGGTGCGGTCGATGCGACGCTCCAGAATTTCAATATCAGAGAAAATCAACTCCAATTGAATGGTTTCAATATCTCTCAACGGGTCAATGCTTCCGTCTACATGGGTGATGTTGGCATCCTCAAAGCAACGTACCACATGCACGATTGCGTCCACCTCACGGATGTGGGATAAGAACTTGTTTCCCAAGCCTTCACCCTTGGATGCACCCTTTACCAGACCTGCAATATCCACAAACTCGATGTACGCCCGTGTCACCTTTTTCGGGTTGTACATTTCGGCAAGCTTGTCAATCCGCTCGTCCGGCACATCCACAATGCCGACATTCGGCTCAATGGTACAGAATGGGTAGTTTGCCGATTCTGCACCTGCCTGTGTGATTGCGTTAAATAATGTGGATTTACCTACGTTTGGTAATCCGACGATTCCCAACTTCATAATTTATTACATCTCCTTGATTTATCAGTATTTTCAGCGTTTGTATGTATTTACTTTACAATTTTTTGCTTTATTTACATTATAAAAGCACATTCTAACACATTTTAAAATTGTATCATAATACTACCCAATAGTCAATAGGTCTATATGATTTTGTGTATTTTTTGCATAATAATCTATACAAATTTCAATTGACTTTCTGTTGCAACTTTGCTACAATTTGCATGAAGTTATAACGATATAACAATTGCTTTTGAAGGAGGTTTATCATGGAAAAATTGTTCAGCAGAGAAGAACTGATACAACAGGGATATCCATTTGGAAAAGTAAGTGATTTTATTCCTTTTGGAAACCCAGAAAATGAGTGGATGAGAAGCGAGCCTGATGTCAAGGTTTTTATTCCCGAAAAGGACGGCGGTAACAACTGTGACAACTGTGTGTTGGCAGTTACACCCACTCCGGACAGTAAGGAACTGATTGCCGTGTGGACACAGAGTTCTGTGGAAGGGGGCGGGAACAACCGTATTGTCATTTCCCGCACAAGCGACGGTGAAAACTGGAGTTATCCTGAGGTAATCGTGGGTGCTTATACTGCAGATGTACCGCAGTCTTCCTGGGGTATGCCGATGTTTACTAAAAGCGGCAGACTCTACCTGCTTTACCTTCAGGCATCGGAGGGCGAACGCCAGGAGCCGGGGATGCCCGGATGTCTCAACGGTGATTTGGCGTTGATTTATTCCGACGATATGGGACATAGCTGGTCAAAACCGGGAATCGTACCGCTTCCGCGATGCGATTATGATAATCCTGACACAACCAAGGCAAAGAACTGGTGGAATCAGCAACAACCCATCCGGGATGCAAAAGGGCGTTTTGTTTGTGGCTTTACAATGAAGCGCAGTCCGTATTGGGGCGAGGTTGTGGGTTATCCCCATGAAGTGACAAAGATTGCATTTTTGTGTTTTGAAAATCTGGATGATGATCCTGAAATTGAAGATATCAAAATTACCATTGAGCCGGAAAATGGCTTATCTGTGCCGGATCCTATGTTTGAGGGGAATTCTGTGGCGCAGGAGGCATCACCTGTATTGTTACCGGATGGCAGAATGTTTGCAACAATGCGTACCATCACCGGCTATATTTATTACACCGTTTATGAAAACGGTAGCTGGAGAGAAACAGCACCGATGATTGGACATGACGGCAATCCCGTACCTCATCCGTTAGGTCCTTGCCCGATGTTCAGACTTGCAGACGGCAGATTCTTATGTGTATTTTATAACAACCCCGGCAAGCGTCTGGGATTTGACAGTAACGGTTACCCGATGATGAATCAGGCAATGAATGTAACCCGTGGACCTTTGCATCTCATGCTGGGTGAATTTGACAAAACAGGAAAACAACCGATTCGTTTCGGAAAGCCGTATCTGTTTATTGATACGGATTGTGTGGCACTTGGTATGTACAAACAATGTTGTACGGCACCTTCTTATGTTGCCTTGACACATTGGCAGGGGAAGACAATGTTTTGGTATCCCGACAGAAAATATAATATATTAGGAAAAGAAATTACATCTGAGATTATGACGAAATTGGAGGAAGGGTTGAAAGGATGATGTCCGCATCCCTCGTGTAAAGAAAAAGAATGTTAAAAAATTCAGGTTTTTAACATTCTTTTTCTTATGTTATGATCTGTTGATTATAACGAAAAAGGTGTCAAGAATGTTAAATTTTTGAAAATAATTTCACAGGGACTTTATTATTTCTTTTTTTTATGTTACAATAGAGATGAGGTGATGATTATGTCAACACATAAAATTCTGATTGTAGACGATGATGCGAATATTTCCGAGCTGATTCGGCTGTATCTGGAAAAGGAAGGTTTCCAGACGGTATGTGCCGCAAACGGAAAAATTGCAATGGACAAGTTCAAAATGGAAAACCCGGCTCTGATTATTTTAGACATCATGATGCCGGAGATAGACGGCTGGCAGGTTTGCCGGGAAATCCGCAAAACCAGCGAGGTACCGATTATCATGCTGACCGCAAAGGGAGAGACCTTTGACAAGGTGTTAGGTCTGGAGCTTGGTGCGGATGATTATATGGTAAAGCCGTTTGAAACCAAGGAGTTAGTGGCTCGTGTCAAGGCGGTATTGCGTCGGTACGAGAGCAAGGATGTGGAGCAGGACAAGGAAATTTCCTTCCAGAACATTTCTGTAAACCTATCCAATTACGAATTGAAGCTGAAGGAAAAAATCATTGAAATCCCACCGAAGGAGCTGGAGCTGTTATACTATTTAGCATCCAATCCGAATCGGGTATTTACCAGAGAACAGCTTTTGGAGGAGGTCTGGGGCTTTGACTATTTCGGCGATTCCAGAACGGTAGATGTGCATATCAAGCGACTCCGGGAAAAATTAGAGGGAATTGAAGGTAACTGGCAGCTCAAAACGGTTTGGGGTGTCGGCTATAAATTTGAGGTGAGATAACAGATGTTCCGGTCAATTTTCAAGCGACTGTTCTGGACCAATGCGATGAATTTTTTCCTCGTTCTGATGACAGTATCGGTCGCAATGGCCTTATTTATCAACAACTACACCGCACGCAAGCAATTTGAAATTGCACACAAGGCGGCAGAGGATATCGAGTATCTGACGGGAATGCTTCAGATTGAGGGCGGTTATCCCCGGTCGGAGAAAATGTATGCGGATATGCTCGAATCCTGGTCGGAGCTGATTAATTCGGACATCACGGTCATTGACACGCAGGGAAAGGTGTATGCCTCGACTGCAGGAATGCAACGTGTTCCGGCACAGCTGATGTCAGCAGTGTTGGCAGGAAACACGATTTCCACCCGTTCCTATTTTGGCAATGTTTATGCTCAGAAGGAATTTATTGTAGGGATTCCCGTTCATTATCGGGACCGTGTTGCCGGGGCGATGTTCTTCACAACACCATTACCCGACATGAACCGGACGGTGCTGGAATTTTTGTATATGCTCACGATGTCCTGCGGTATGGCAATTCTGCTTGCCTTTATTCTGGTATATATTGAGTCCAAACGGATTTCGGTACCGATTAAGGCAATCAACAGTGCGGTAAACAAAATTGCATCCGGAAAATTTGATTACCGGATCAAGGTATCGAGTGCGGATGAAATCGGTCAGCTTGCATCCAGCTTTAACTATATGGCGGATAATCTGGAGCGGTTGGAGGAAATGCGTGCCGGATTTATTTCGGATGTATCGCACGAGCTACGCACACCGATGACCTCAATCACCGGATTTATCGGCGGTATTTTGGACGGCACCATTCCGCCCGAGGAGGAAAAGAAATACTTAAAGCTGGTATATGATGAGACGGTACGGCTCACAAAAATGACCAATGATATGCTGGAAATGTCGAAAATGTCCTCATCAGAATACAAGCTGGATATCACCAAATTTGACATCAATGAATTGGTACGCTTGTGTATCATACAGCTGGAGCAACGCATCACCGACAGAAATTTAGAGCTTGAGGTGGAATTTTCCAGGGATGTGATTCAGGTGCTTGCAGATAAGGATGCCATGAAACGTGTTATCATTAATATTTTAGACAATGCAATCAAGTTCAGTTTTGAAAACACCAAAATTCTGATTTCTACCTGGGCAAAGGATGAACGTGCTTATGTCTCGGTCGGGAATTTCGGAATCGGCATTGAAAAAGATAATATCAACCATATTTTTGACCGGTTCTACAAGACGGATAAATCCAGAAGCGGTGATAAAAAGGGCGCAGGACTCGGGCTTGCGATGGTCAAGAATATTATCACATTGCACAAGCAACAAATCTGGGTGGATAGCTCAGAAACCAAGGAAGGAAACGGTGTGAAATTTACAAAGTTTACCTTTACATTGACAAAAGCATAAAAATAATTGAGGCTGTTGCGTGAAACATTCTTGTGTATATTTGATTCAAGCTTGTAGTATCTTGTATCAACTAAAACTTTACACAAATCAATCCTCCCGTCACGCTTTGCGTGCCACCCTCCTTTACACAAGGAGGGCTTGAAGGCTCCCATGTCCGGCTCCCTTGTGTAAAAGGAGCTGTCACGAAGTGACTGAGGGATTGTCAACTTTTAGTTGTTACATTGCAGTAGGGGCGGATGTCTACATCTGTCCGGATTGCGGGGCGATGTAGGCATCGCCCCATACAAGAAAATGAATACACAATTATGCGTTTTAGGCAACAGCTTTTTTTGTCTTGTGTATGGGTATTTCCAACAAAAGGGAGGGCGGAATTTGACAAAAAAATGTCAGGTGTGCTAAAAAATAAAATTTCCACTTGAAATATTGCTATTTTCAGGTAAAATGATAATGGGCGGATTTTGGTATTTCTTTAAAAAGAAGAAAAATATGAACAAAAATATAAGGCTTTAACCATTGTATTGTTGTTTGTATTTACCATATCCGACGGTAAAAAATATGCTGCAAAGTGCAAAGCTACAATCATTTTGCATTTCGCATTTTGAATTTTGCATTGCGATTGTGTGTTACAATCGCACGATAACCTACAGCAGAAAGGAGGCAAACATTTTATGCCAGAGGTAAGTAATGCTTTTGTGATTTGTTTGGGTCTTGGTACGGTTTTTGTAGGCCTGATTTGTCTGGTTTTACTGTGTGGAATTATGAGCGCAGTTGTCAGAGCATTCACAAAAAACAAGGAAACAGCACCTGCTCCCAAGGCGGCTCCGGCACCGGCGGCAAAGCCCGTTGCGGATGCTCCGATTGAAAACAAGCAGGCAATGATTGCAGGCATCTGCGCAGTGATTGCGGAGGAGCTGGGAACGGATGTCAAGAACATTCGTGTTGTATCATTCAAAAGAGTCTAATAATTTTAAAGAAAGAAGGATAAGAATATGAAAAAGTATAAGGTAAATGTAAACGGAACAGAATACGAAATCGGAATCGAATTATTATCAGACGACCAGGCTGCAGCAGCTCCGGCTCCTAAGGCAGCTCCGGCACCGGCTCCGCAGGCAGCACCGGCTCCGGCGGCAGCAAGTGGTGCAGGCGAGCAGGTTGCTTGTCCGATGCCGGGTACCATCCTGGATGTCAAGGTTTCTGAAGGTCAGAGCGTAAACGCAGGTGATGTCCTGATGATTTTGGAAGCAATGAAGATGGAAAATGAAATCATGGCTCCGTGCGCAGGTAAGGTTACCTCTGTCATTGCAAAGGGTACCACCGTTCAGACCGGAACTGTTCTTTGCACCATTCAATAATTGAAGGGGTGAGTAAAACATGGAAGGAATTTTGAACTTTTTAGAGCAGACGGGTTTTTACATGGTTTCTCAGAACCCGTTGCAATTAGTTATGATTCTGGTTGCTTGTGTGCTGGCATACTTAGCAATCGTAAAGAAGTTTGAGCCGTTATTGTTGTTGCCGATTTCTTTCGGTATGCTTTTGACCAACTTGTTTGGTGCGGAAATGTATCATGAAATTCTGTTTGCAGGCGGACACATTCATTGGGATTTATTTGGCGGTGCACCGGTTACTGCTGAATTTATCGCAGAAATGAAGGCGGCAGGTGTTTCAGAAGCCGTACTTGCAACCGTAGAGGTTGGAAAAGAAATCAGCCTTGGTTTGCTTGATATTCTTTACTTGGGTGTAAAGCTTGGTATTTATCCTTGTTTGATTTTCATCGGCGTTGGTGCAATGACCGATTTCGGCCCGTTGATTGCAAACCCGAAGAGTCTTTTGTTGGGTGCGGCGGCACAGCTTGGTATTTTCCTTGCATTTATCGGTGCACGTTATATTGGATTTACTCCGGCAGAAGCAGGTTCTATCGGTATTATCGGTGGCGCAGACGGCCCGACCGCAATTTTTGTAACCTCCAGATTGGCGCCTGACCTCTTAGGTCCAATTGCTGTTGCGGCATATTCCTATATGGCACTCGTTCCGGTAATTCAACCTCCGATTATGAAGCTGTTAACCACCAAGAAGGAAAGACAGATTGTGATGAAGGAATTGCGTCCGGTTTCTCAGACAGAGAAAATTATTTTCCCGTTTGTGGTAACCATCTTTGTTTCGCTTCTGGTTCCGTCTGCAACACCGTTGGTAGGTTGTCTGATGCTCGGTAATTTGTTGAATGTTTGTGGTGTAACCGAAAGACTTTCCAAGACCGTTCAGAACGAATTGATGAACATTGTAACCATTTTCCTTGGTATTTCTGTTGGTGCAACCGCAACCGCACAAACCTTCTTGTCCTTCAAGACACTCGGAATTGTGGCGATGGGTGTTGTTGCATTTGGTTGTGGTACCGCAGGCGGTGTATTGCTGGCGAAGTTCATGAACCTTTTCCTGAAGAAGAAAATCAATCCGTTGATTGGTTCTGCCGGTGTTTCCGCAGTTCCGATGGCGGCAAGAGTTTCGCAGATGGTTGGACAGAAGGAAAACCCTGCAAACTTCCTCTTGATGCATGCAATGGGCCCGAATGTTGCCGGTGTTATCGGTTCGGCAATCGCGGCAGGTGTATTGCTTGCGATTCTGTAATGATAGGGTGACAGGAGATATCCGAACCACGCCTTAAGCAGCGTAATTTCGGTGTATTTCGGCTTGTCATCTTTGCAAGGCGTCAGCCTTGCTTCATCTTCCGAGCCAAAATCCCCACGAAATTTCATCAGCTTAAGGTCGAAGAATTTTCAAAGAGGGAAATTTATGCTTATGTAAGGCAAAAACGCAGGTAATCCTGGCGGATTACCGAGTATTTTAACGTGGCAGAAGCGAAAATTAACCATTGAAAATCGAGGTTCAGATAACTTCTGTCACCCTACAGAAAGGATGATAGAATTATGAGTAAATTATTTATCACAGATACAATTTTGCGTGATGCGCATCAATCTCAGGCGGCAACCAGAATGAAGCTTGAGGATATGCTTCCGGCTTGTGAAGCATTAGACCGTGTTGGCTATTGGTCTTTGGAGTGCTGGGGCGGAGCAACCTTTGATGCTTGTATGCGTTTTTTAAATGAAGATCCGTGGGAACGCTTAAGAGCTTTGAAAAAGGCAATGCCGAACACCAAGCTCCAGATGCTGTTCCGCGGTCAGAATATTTTAGGCTATAAGCACTATGCAGATGACGTGGTAGAACAGTTCTGTAAAAAGTCGATTGAAAACGGTATTGACGTTGTCAGAGTGTTCGACGCATTGAACGATAAGAGAAACTTAGAAGCGGCTGTCAAGTTCGTAAAGGAATATGGCGGTATGTGTGAAACTGCAATCTCCTACACCGTCAGCCCGGTGCATGATATCGACTACTTTGTCAGATTGGCTTGCGACTTAGAAAAGATGGGTGCAGATACCATCTGTATCAAGGATATGGCAAACCTCCTGCTCCCGTACGATGCGTATGAGCTGGTGAAGAAGCTCAAGGAAAATGTAAGTGTTCCGATTCACCTGCATACCCATAATACTGCAGGTACCGGTGATATGACCAATCTCATGGCAGTTCAGGCAGGCGTTGATATTGTTGACTGTGCATTGTCTCCGTTGGCAAACGGTACAGCAAACCCGTCTACTGAAGCATTGGTTGCTACCTTAAAGGGAACCGACCGTGATACCGGTCTGGATTTGAAGGTTCTCGCAGAAGCGGCTGAACACTTCAGAAAGGTTGCAGACAAGATGAAGGCAGAAGGCACCCTCGACCCGAAGGTGCTGAATGTTGACCCGAATGCGTTATTGTACCAGGTTCCGGGCGGAATGCTCTCCAACCTGATTTCTCAGCTGAAGCAGGCAAATGCTGAAGACCGTTACTATGAGGTGCTCGAAGAAGTGCCCAGAGTCAGAAAAGACTTCGGTTATCCGCCGCTCGTAACCCCGACCAGCCAGATTGTCGGAACACAAGCAGTTCTGAATGTCCTGATGGGAAGATACAAGATGATTTCCAAGGAATCCAAGGGCTTGTTAAAGGGTGAGTACGGTCAGCTTCCGGGAGAAGTAAACGAAGAAGTAAGAAAGCTCGCAATCGGGGATGAAGCTCCGATTACCTGCCGTCCTGCTGATTTGTTAAAGCCGGAATTGCCGGGCTACAGAGAAGAAACCAAGGGCATTGCAAAGTCGGAAGAGGATGTTCTGAGCTATGCACTCTTCCCGCAGGTTGCACCGAAGTTCTTCGATTACCGTGATAACGGTGGTGCGGCAAAGGCAGAAGCTGAAAAGAATGCGGCTGCAGAAGGTGTAAGAACCTTGTTTGTACAAGACTTGTCATAAGATAAAAAATATAGAGGGCTATTGCGTGAAAAGCATATAGTGTATTCTTGTAGGGGCGATGTTTATATCGCCCCTACAATTTTGAATCAAATATACACAAGAATGTTTCACGCAATAGCCTTTTTTGCTTTATAGGAAACTTCGTTCCTATAAAGTAAAAAGAATTGAATGCCCGTGCGAAATTTTCCGCCAATGGCGGAAACGCACATGGGCGTAACAAAGCGACCTGCTTCTTCTTACCGCTCTGCATCAGTTCAAAGTACAGGATAATTTTATGGAGCGGTTGCGGCGAAGCCGCTTTGTTCGTTTTTAAGAATCTATGAAAAATCTTGTAATTTCCAGGCAAATAGTATATAATGAAATTGTGGGAAGGCTTCGTTCATAAAATGGGAGGGAAGGCTTTTATGAAGATAAAACAATGGTTATTCCTTTTTGTCATGATACTTTTTGTACCGGTTGTTTCGGCGCAGAATCATACCACCAAAAATGCACTTGCAGTCCGGTACCCGTTGATGTTAAACGGGCAGGAATATCAAATGAAAAATGCGATGTTTTTGGTTGATGATTATACTTATCTGCCAATCCGGGAAATCGGAGAGCTTTTTCAAATGTATATCGCATGGGATAGCGCCGAAAAAACAATCAATATCAGCAGTATTGGTATCATTCATGCACAGGAAACAAACATGATGTCGGCTTTGGAAGAGGCTGCGGTTGTGCCTGCAACCGTTTCCGATTTTTCAATCAAGGTCAATGGATATCGGGTACAGCTGCAACAACCGATTGTTGTTATACAAAACAGTGCCTATCTTCCATTGCGTCAATTGGCAGAATTATTGGGATTTTCTGTTGATTGGAATCAGGAACAAAGAATGATTTTGATGCAAGGCTTGTCAAAACCAGTACAGGAAGAAAAAGAAATTTATCTGTGGTATTCAGACGAAAACGAATCGGATGTGCTTTATGGATTGATGGACAAAAACGGGCATATAATCACCACGCCCAAATATAACGCAATCGGTCACTTTTCGGAGGGACTGGCAGTTGTCGAAAAGGATGGGAATTACGGATATATTGATAAGAGGGGCGTTGAGGTAATTCCTTGTAAATATCATTATGCCAAAGAGTTTTCGGAAGGTCTGGCAATGGTTTCTGAAAGGCATGATGGTTATCCGGGTTTGTTTTCCTTTATCAACAAACAAGGAAATACTGTGATAGCGGAAAGATTCTGGAACGAATCCGGGGACGGAGCTTTTCATAATGGGTTAGCCCCGGTGACGATTCAGGAAAATGGGAAATATTATGATTGTTATATTGATAGAACGGGTGAAATAAAAGCAAAATATCCTTCTGGAAATGATTCATCTTGTGCGCTTGGAAATTTTCAGAATGGTTACGCAAAAATAAATCATAATATCATCAATACAGCGTTTGAGACCGTGTTTTGTGGTGAAGAATATGATTCCTTTGAACTGTGCGACGGCTGGATTGTTGCTTGTAAAAACAATCGGTACGGTGTAGTAGATATGGAACATCAAATTATCATTGATTTTCAATACGAAAAGCTGAAGCCTTGTTCTGAAGGTCTGTTTGCGTTTTGTGAAAATGGATTATGGGGATATCTTGATATCAATCAACAGATAGTTATTCCGCCAATTTTTTGTGATGCAAGCGAATTTTTTGATGGAAAAGCCATTGTGGAAACCGAGCCGGGAATCTATCATTACATTGATAAAACGGGTGCTTTTCTGTCCGGGGATATTCACGCAGAAATGTTTATGATTGTCAATGATTGCGGTTTGTTTTTTGTGAATCAGAAAGGCTATTTCTTCTCTGAAACCGGTGAGATGATTACCCCAAAAGCATGAAGTAAATAAAGGAGACCGGAGATGATTTTAAATATTGTAAGGAAAATGCGAACAACCAAATACGAATACCACATCCAGGAATCGCCTGATTACATTGCAGAATGCAATTATACGTTTGGGATATGGACCAGAAGGATTCTGGTCAGAGATTGTATGCGTACTGTCGCTTGCAGCATGAAACAAACGAATTTTATATTTAAAATGCTGACATGGATTCCGCTGTTCTGGATTTTGTCAATCGGCTTATTCCCCAAATATAAGATATATATAGGCAATCAATTGTCAGGAGAAACAAAGGTCTCTTTTCATACGCCAAAGCGGAACATTGTCATCAATGACCATATCTATGAGCTGTATCTACATAACGATAACTATGTTTCGATTATGATGGATGAGCGACAAATCGCTCTTGTGAAAAAAAACAACCTCACAATCTGGGGAAAAAACTGTTACAGGGTTGATGTTTCAGATGAGGCAGATACAAGACTGATACTTATGTTGATTGCGTTGATTGATGTGATGTTCTTTCCGAACCGATTGGAAATCAATGCGATTGAATATGAAAAAACAATCGGCAAGGATGAACTGCACGAAAGAACCTTGTGGACGAGCAAGGGAAAAAGGTAGCAGATATTTTTGAGGGGATGTTTAAAAATGTACCGACCGTTTGACGGCTTTTCATAAGCATTTACAAGCATTACAGAACGTTTAAACTTGCAAATTTTTGTAGAAATCCGCAAAAAATGCGGATTTCTCTTTATTTTTACTTTATAGGAAACTTCGTTCCTATAAAGTAAAAAGAATTGAATGCCCGTGCGAAATTTTCCGCTAATAGCGGAAACGCACATGGGCGTAACAAAGCGTTATGCTTCTTCTTACCGCTCTGTAACAGTTCAAAGTACACGATAATTTTATGGAGCGGTTGCGGCGAAGCCGCTTTGTTATGCCGTCAAACTACGAATTCAACGAACCTCTCGACGTACCCGCGTACGCCATCGGGCAAGGTATTGTGCGTCAGAGAACCGCACAATACTTCGTTTCATTCGTTCTGCACTATTTTTAAACTTCCCCTTTTTTTTAAAATCCTCTTGACGAATCATTAAAAACAATTATAATGGTGGTACATACAGAAAAAATGACAATGCGGAGGGAATCGGCATGGCAAAACGTAGCAATAATCCGGTCAATGATTGTGTAAGAAATTTCACCGAAAACAAGGGGCATCCCTTTAAAATTATGCTCGGCTTTTACAAGGGGGAGGGGTGGACACTTGTAAAAAGTACCCTTGCGCTGACCTTTCAACAGCTACCGGTCTGGGTGATTCCGATTGTTACAACCGAAATCATCAATGCGGTCACCTATCAGAACAAACCGCTTTCCTATATTATTCTGTGTAGTGTGATTGCGTTTATCAGTATTTTTCAGAATGCATTTTCCACCTTCGCCGTTTCTAAGGTTTACGACAAGCTGGTGCGAAGAATTGAATATAGCTTAAGATACAGTATCATCGAGAAGCTTCAACAGCTTTCCATGTCCTATCACAAGAATGTCAGCTCGGGCAGGCTGCAATCCAAGATTATGCGTGATTCTGAAAATGTAGAAGCCATGCTGGCATCCTTGTTCCGACATATATTTTTCATTGTCACCAATCTGGCAATTGCCATTACCGTAACCATCAAAAACAGTCCGATTGTGATGCTGTTCTTTGTTTTTGTTGTGCCGTGTGAGATTTTACTCCTGCGTGTTTTGGGCGGTCATGTCAGAAAAAGAAACCGAAAATTCAGAACCGAAATGGAGGAAACGCAGTCCGATGTTTCGGAAATGCTGGAGTTGATTCCTGTCACCCGTGCACACGGTCTGCAAAAGCGGGAGGTAAACCGTATGAACCGGCGTTTAGGCAGTGTCATGGACACCGGTTATCATCTGGACAAAACCAACAGCTTTTTCGGTGCCGGCAGTTGGGTGCTGATGGAGCTTTCGAGCCTTGCTTGTCTCACATTTACCGGAATTATGGCGTATCAGGGGAAAATTTCGGTCGGCGAGGTTGTGCTTTACCGTACATATTTTGCGCAGATTGTTGCCTCGGTAAATACCATCATCAATCTTTATCCCCAGCTTACCAAGGGTGCAGAATCCATTAACTCTATCAGCGAGGTGTTAAACGAAGAAAATATCGAAACCGACAATTCTATCATTCCGCTTCCGGATATGAAAGGCGGCGTCACCTTCCAGGATGTATGCTACAAGTATGCAGACGGAGACCGATGGATTTTAAATAATTTCAATGTTAAGGTGGCTCCGGGCGAAAGTATTGCCTTTGTAGGCGGTTCAGGAGCCGGAAAATCTACCATTTTAAATCTGCTGATTGGCTTTGACCGGCCGCAGGAGGGACAAATTCTGATTGACCGGGTAAATATGATGAACCTTGACATGGCAGAGTACCGAAGCCAGATTGCAGTAGTACCGCAAAATACCATTCTGTTTTCGGGAACGGTCAAGGATAATATTACCTATGGGCTTGACAATGTTTCGGATGAACAGGTCATGGAGGTGTTACAGGCAGTCGGACTGGACGAGCTGGTAGACAATATGCCTCTGGGAATGCATACCCAGCTTGGTGAGCATGGCGGTAAGCTTTCGGGCGGTCAGCGACAGAGAATTTCCATTGCAAGAGCTTTATTGAGAAATCCGAAAATCATCATCTTTGACGAAGCAACCTCCGCACTCGATTCAGCATCCGAGAAAAAAGTCCAGGCGGCGGTTGATAATATGATGAAAAAGTGTACCACTTTCCTGGTTGCACACAGACTTTCCACCATTAAAAATGCTGATAGAATCGCCGTAGTCAATCAGGGAACGATTACCGAAATCGGAACCTATGATGAGCTGATGGCGAAAAAAGGTGAGTTTTATGAGCTGAAAAAATTGCAGGATTAACGTGTTGGAAAGGAGACTCCGATGAAAAAGACTATATTTTACAAAAGCCTGATGATTGCTTTCTTGACTATGGTTGTTCTTCTTTCTGTTTCTTTTGTTTTTCCGGTAAAGTTTTGTCTTCGCTCTTACCCTGACGGGGATGCACCATTTTGTGTGGTACGATATGACGGCATGAAAAATTGGTGGATTTTAGCAGGGGACGAAACAGGCTTGTATGATTGGAATACGGTTTCTGACCAACCGGTCGGGATTGTGGGTAAGAATTTTGAGGATGTCATTTCGGGAGATTTGTATCTTTGGGATATGCCTACCTATTTCGTTTTGTGGGGAGATGTAACTGTAAAAGAGGAATATGATGATAATCATAATGTTGTTTCCCGGCAGTATACTGTAGACTGCACCGATTGGGATGTTTTGGAGCGGGTACATAGCCGGAATGAATTCCGGATGAATTTCAGTTCACGGTATCTGACCGTTTATGACTATAAATGGTTTGATGAATTCCGGAAAGTATTCTGGTATTATGACGAATCGTGATGCACAAAGGTATTGTTTTTTTCCATTGTTTATGATAAAATATGATTGTAAGAGACAAAGCTCGACAAAAAAGTCTTTTACAATCATATTTTTTTGTGAGGAATAAAAATGAAAAAGCTGATTTCTTTTCTGACAGTATTTTTTATGCTGATTGTTCTGCATCCGTCTGCGGAGGATTCTGCCATTACCATGTTTGCGCCTGACGGACGGACAATTGAAGTTTCGCTTGCCGACAAGGATGCTTACAAGGCAGTTGGTTGGTACGAAAACTACAGCGATGTGACGAAAACCATGTATGCGCCGGATGGCAGAGAATTAACCGTCTGGCTGACCGAAATCGAAGCCTACAAGGCAGTTGGCTGGTACGAAAATAAAAGCGATGTCACCAAAACAATGTATGCGCCCGACGGTAGGGAGCTAACCGTCTGGATTACCGAAATCGAAGCCTACAAGGCGGTCGGCTGGTATGAAAACAAGAGTGATGTTACCGTTTTGATGTGTGCCGCAGATGGCAGACAGATTACTGTGTTTCAAACCCAGGTTGCAGATTATCAGAAGGTAGGATGGTTCCTTTGCCAATCGAAAGAGGTAGACCCGGCAAAGCCAATGGTGGCACTCACCTTTGACGACGGCCCCAAACGTGCCTCCACCGAGCGGATTTTAAAGGCATTGGAAACCTATCAGGCACGGGCAACCTTCTTTGTGGTTGGCAACCGAATCCCCGGAAATGAGGATATTCTCAAACGGATGGATGCACTCGGCTGTCAGGTTGGAAACCATACATATAATCATCCCGATTTGGCAAAGCAGTCTGCAGGCGGAATTGCATCGCAAATATCCGGAACCGATTACAATATTTATCGTGCAATCGGAAAATATTCGACTGTAGTAAGACCGCCCTACGGCTCTGTGAACAGTACGGTTCGTTCTGCAATTGGAAAACCGCTGATTCTGTGGTCGTTAGACACGCTCGACTGGAAACATCGCAATGCCTCTTATGTGATCAATGCCGTACTCTCCAAAGTCAAGGACGGCGATATTATCCTGATGCATGATATCCACGATACCAGTGCAACGGCGGCACAAACCATTATCCCGTCGCTGATTCAGGCAGGATATCAGCTGGTGACGGTGGATGAGCTTGCACTTTATAAGGGGTATACCATGCCGGCACACAAAACCTATAACAGCTTCAGATAGAGCCTGGACATAATTTTTATTCCCTTCTCAAATGCGTGACCAAAATGAGCCTTTCTTCATAGTATGTATTACAAGACAGAGAAGGGAGGCGACAACATGGGTGACTGCGGATGCTCCAACGGATGCAGCTTTGATCTGGATATGGTATTATGGGTTTTGATTATCATTGTAATCGTGACCTGTATGTGTAACAACTAATGATACTTACGAGGGGTTGTAGCAAAATTAATATTTATGCATCGAAATATAATTGACCGTTGTAGGGGCGGATATTATCCGCCCGCGGGCGACTGATAGTCGCCCCTGCGGTTGTTGTTCGTGCATATTTATACATTTTGCTATAACCTCTTCTTTTTTTTACCCTTTTTTCATAGAATAGAAGTAAGAAATATTCCGGTAATGAAATTTTAATGTGCAGGTAACAAAAAAACTGCATTCCTTTCTTGCAATTTGAAAAAGAATATGGTATACTGATAGTATGGTGAAAAATTATCAGAAACGGGTGTGATACCATTATGGATATTTCAGAAAATACAATGACATTGCAGGACAAGTTCCGTATCATTCAGGAATTGGTTCCGGGAAAACAGATCTCTCTTGCCCATGTAATTGCAGCACCGGACGAAATTCTTTATCAAAAGCTGGGTTTGAATCCGAATATTGACTACAGTAACAGTGCAATCGGAATTTTAACCATCAGCCCGGCAGAAACCGCAGTGATTGCGGCAGATATTGCCATGAAATCCTCCAATGTTGAGCTTGGATTTGTAGACCGGTTCAGCGGAACGCTGATTATTACCGGAAAGGTATCTGATACAGACACAGCAATGCGCGCGATTCTTTCCTATGCAAAGGAAACGCTGGATTTTGCAGTCTGTGAAATTACCCGTACATAATGAAAAAAATTATTTTAATCGGCAGGAGTGAAGCAGGAAAAACCTCTCTGCAGCAGGCATTGCGAGGCGAACAGCTACACTATGAAAAGACGCAGTATGTCAGCCACTCGGACATCATCATCGACACCCCGGGCGAATATATTCAGACAAAGTCCCTCGGTGCGGCGCTGGCGATGTACACCTTTGAGGCGGATGTGGTCGGACTCTTAGCAAGTGCAACCGAGCCTTATTCCTTGTTCGGCCCCTGCATTACACCACTTGCCAACCGTGAGGTGGTCGGCATTGTGACAAAAATTGACGAACCCTATGCAAACCCACAACAAGCAGAATTATGGCTCCGGGAAGCAGGGTGCGAAAAAATATTTTTTGTCAGCTCCCGCACCCGGGAAGGCGTTTCTGATATTTTAGATTATTTGAACCAGTAATGAAACAGAAAGGACTGATGATAATGGATAACACCAGAAAAATCAACTTAGAGCTTGATAAAGAACGGGAAATCCGGGAAATTCTATCCTCTGTATATAATGCGTTGAAGGTAAAGGGATACGACCCGGTCAGCCAGATTGTCGGCTACCTGATTTCTGACGACCCGACCTATATCACAAGTCATAACGGCGCACGTGGCACAATCGTTCGTGTGGAGCGGGACGAGCTGATAGAAGAATTGGTCAAGAATTATATCAAAACCCTGTAAGGTTAAAGGAGCAGTCAGATGATTGATTTTCATTCTCACATCCTGCCCTTTATGGATGACGGAGCTCATGATATCCAAATGAGCATGGAAATGCTCCGCCAAAGCTATGCGCAGGGTGTTCGTGGGGTGGTTGCCACCTCTCATGGCAGAGCAATTAAGCGGGAAGAATTAAACGGATATATTGAACAACGTCAGAAAAGCTATGATGCGTTGACTGATGCAATCCGTTCGGCAGGGGAGCCGCTTCCGAAGCTTTATCTCGGATGCGAGCTTTCGTTGAATACCGAAATTCTGCAGACAGAAGCGATTTCCTCACTTTGTATTGCCGATACCAATTATCTTCTGGTTGAGATGCCCTATACACCATGGACAACCCAGCACTTTGAATCGCTGGATGCACTCTCAACAAAATATCGGATTATTCTTGCACATCTGGAACGGTTCATGGATCATAAACAGCATTTTGCGACTCTTCTGGATTTTGATCCGATTTGTCAGATTAATTCTGCATCGATGCTTACACCAAAAGCGGCAAAGGATGTTGAGTTTTTGTTCCGGAATGAGATGGTACAGCTCATCGGTACCGATATGCATAACCTGACACACCGTCCGCCCAACCTTGGAAAAGCGGCAGATAAAATCAAAAAAATCTACGGTGCAGATTGCCTTGCACATCTGAATGAAAATGCAGAAGCAATTCTTCAGAACCAGAGTGTTTCCTTCCGGAAATTCAAACCAAAAACAATTTTTAATATGTTTCATAAATGAGGCTGTTACGTTTCACATTTTTGTGTACATTCGATTCAAAATTGTAGGGGCGGATGCCTGCATCCGCCCGAATTGCGGGGCGATGTGGGCATCGTCCCCTACAAGAAAATGAATTTTTATACACGATATGCATTTAACGCAACAACCTCATTTTTTAGAATTTACTGCCTGTTTGTGCAATAATCATATCCTGCCATTCCTTGTTGAGTGTTACAAACCGTGCATTCCAGCCGGAAATCCGGACGGAGAGTGTCTGATACTCCTCCGGGAATAGTTGTGCCTTTTTCAGAAGTTCGGCATCTGCAATATCGGGTTGCATAAAATGACCGCCCAGCACAACAAAGCTTTTTAAAAGTGCAATCAGCGAATCCAGACCGGTATTTCCCTGCACAACCGAGGGCAGGAGTTTAATATCCAAAGCGGCACCCGAAACGGTACGGTGGAAATCTGTTTTGCAATAGGATTTCAAGATGGCGGTAACGCCGTTTTTATCTGTACCGGGAGCCGGAGAAAAATTGCCGGAAAGAATGTCATGTGCGTGTTTCCCGGTTGGGACTGCCATGCGGTCAGGGGACCAGTCAAGCTGCCTTCCAAAGGTGCTGATGCCTGCCGGAGTCAGATAGCCATAACGACCGCTTTGGCGGTCACAAACGTCGGCAAAGTGCCGGACAATATCCGCCGCAAGCAGGTCCACCTCATCATTGTCGTTCCCGAAATATTGATATTTTGTCATCACATACTGCCGTAAGGCTTCATGGTCATTCCAATTGTTTTTCAGAATTTCTGTCAGTTCAGAAAGTGTCAGCTTTTGCTCCTCAAACACCAGCTTTTTGATGGTGTAAAGTGCGTTTACAGTATCCGGAAGCCCGCCGATATGCGGAGAAATCATATGATACACGGGTCCTCCTTCAAAATAGGAAAGACCGTTTTCGATACAGCCCTGCTCAAAGAGGGAAACCACCGTACATGGGGTAGCCGTTTTCCATTTCCATTTGTCTTGCGGAAGGGAGGTATCCTCATACCGATTCGCAATATCGGTACAGATTTTTGTTACATGAGCGGATAAATCGCACAGGTATGCCTGATAAAGCGAATCAAAATCCGGAAAGGACACCGGGGAATCGTAGCCCTTTAAGGTTTGCTTCTGCAAAATCTGCAAGGAGTCAAAGGGACAATAGATAAAATATGTTTTCCCTGGAATCTGTACCTCCCAGCAACCGTCATTGGCAAATTTTCTGGCTTCCTTCAAGGGATAGCCATATGCGGTCAGGGATTCGATAATCAAATCCTCGTTGTAAAAAGCAAGGACACCGCCACCGTAACGGAGTACCTCGGCTGTGCGACGGAGCAGCTTTTCGTCTGTGTTGCGGTTGAGCCGTACAGTTGTCGGAAAATCGCTGATGCCAAGCTCCTCAATAATATCAAGCACTAAATAGGTGACGGCATTGGTCACATCTGTTCCGTCCTCATCAATGCCGGATAACAGAATGTTCTGATAATGCTGGGCATCTCCGCTTCTTCTGCCATAGTCGGCACCGCGAATCCATTCACAGCCCTTGATAAAGAAATGTGCAAGGATTTCACGTGCTTCGTCTAAGGTCAGGATTCCTTCTGAAAGGTCCTTTTCTAAATAACTGCCCAGCAACCAGTCAATGCGTCCGATGCCCGGCCAGTTTCCGCAAAGGCGGACAAAGGCAAAGGTGAACCAGATGCTCTGCACCGCCTCATAAAAGCTTTTTGCCGGAGCAAACGGGACATTCAAAAGATTTTCATAGTTATTGCGGTATTGCGGTTTTCCCCGAAGCTCTTCTAAATATCGGGCGTGCCAACACTTCATCGCATCCAGGCAGGAAAGACAGCTTTTTAAAAACGGTTCTTTCCCGGTGTTTTTATGTCGTTCCAGAGCATTTTTTGCATCCTCCCGGATGGCATTGATGCCTTTTTTTAATACCGTTTCAAAATCAATGGTCAGATGGCTGACAGACGGAAAAATCGGTTCCTTGCCAAAGGTTGCAGGAACGACGTGGGAGATTGCAAGACCAAGGGTTGCCGCACCGCTGATTTTTTCACCTTCGCAGATGCGGATGGGGGCAGTTTCAGCAATTTTTTTGATGCTTGCATCATATTTTTCTAAGGGTGTGCATTCTGCAAAGCCTTCTGTATCATCCATTACAACCCCCGGAGCTTCCATGGTTTGTTTTCCATATTTATGCATCAGGGAATCGTATGCAAATTGTCGTGTTTGTTCAGATAGCCGAACCGGTCGCTTGCCGGTGCTTGCAAAAAATTCCATGTTTTTTCACCTCAAACCCATTTTATAGAAAAAAACTATCAAAAACAATGGACATTTCTATCATTTCTTAGTATAATACTATTGGGTGATAATATGGAGATTCAAAAAATAGGATTAGAATATTGCAAAAAAGACAATACGAAAAACCGTTGTGAAGGGATTTGCCACGTGAAAACCTTGCCGTATCTGTCGGTGGTGCAGTCGGTGGAGGGGAGCTATGATATTCGTCTGGGTACCGGAGCAACCTACCAGACGGGTGAGGGCGGTTTCTTTGTTGCACCTGCGGATGTGAAGCAGACCATTGTGCATCATGTGAACCCCGAAACCGGAACTATGACAAACCGATGGGTTTTTTTGAAAATCCGACTGAATGATGCTTGTTGGTTCGATGAGCTTTACAGCGTTCCAACCCTTCTGCCGGATGAAAAAAAGGCGGAAATGAACTGCATATTTGACCGCTTGTTTGATACGGCGAATCCTTTTTCAGAATATGTCTGTTATTATGAAATTGTAAGAATTTTGTCGGAAATTGCCCGGGAAAAAGAAAAAAAGAAGGGTATGAAGCTGGGTGTGGCGATTTCTTATATTCATACACATTACCGGGAAAAAATCACCGTCGAACTACTGGCAGAAATGGTTCATTTATCAGCCTCACGTTTTTTTAGTGCGTTCAAAAAAGCAACCGGAGCATCTCCGATTGCTTATCTGAATCATTATCGGTTATCGGTTGCATCAGAGCTTTTATCCGGTTCCGATATGCGGATTTCTGAAATTTCCGATGCGGTCGGCATTGAGGACAGTATCTACTTTAATAAGCTGTTCCGGAAGCATTACCAGATGTCGCCAAGCCGATACCGCGAGGTATACCGAAAGCTTTAAATCAGCTTGCAAAACCAGTAAATCAGACCGTATGCAATACTTGAAACCACGCCATAGGTAATGACAGGCCCTGCAATCGTAAATATTTTTGCCCCAACTCCTAAAACCAGCCCTTCTGTTCTGGCTTCAATGGCAGGGGAGGCGACCGCATTTGCAAAGCCCGTAATTGGGACAACCGTTCCGGCTCCGGCACGCTTTGCCATTTTCTGATAAAGGTCCAGGCCGGTCAAAAGAACGCCGAAAAAGACCATGGTAACGGAGGTTGCAGAGCCGACCAATTCTTCGGTTAAATGGAGAGATTCAAAAAGCTTTCGCACAAATTCCCCGACCGTGCAGATTGCGCCGCCGTATAAAAATGCCATCAGGCAGTTTTTCCAGGTTTTGGAGGGGTGCATTTTCTTCTCTACCTGCTTCTGATAATCCTCGGGTGAGAGTTTTTCTGACATTTTTTTCACTCCTTTCACCGTTATTATTCTGTTTTTTTGCGGAAAATATGAATAAAAACAAAATTTTCTATAAAAATTCTATCCAATGACTTGCAATTAACACCGATTCGGGGTATACTATTTACAGTTGATAAAATGGGGAGATAGAAGATGTTCGGATATGTAACCATTTGTAAACCAACGCTTGCAGAAGCAGACTATGACACCTTCCGTGCCTTTTACTGCGGACTTTGCAAGCAAATCGGAAAATATCATCAGGGCGCACGTTTGGGACTGAGCTATGACATGACCTTTCTGGCAATTTTGTTGTCGGCAGTTGTGGGCAAGCAAGCTAAAATCAAGAAAAAACGGTGTCTTCTGCATCCGTTTGCAAAACGGAATATGGTGTGTGAGGATATTGTGCTTTCCTATGCGGCAAAGATGAGCATTTTGTTGCAATACGAGAAATTGCTGGACGATTGGAAGGACGAAAAAAAGCCATATGCATTATCGGCGTTTTTATTCCGTCGGACAGTCCGGAGTATACAAAAGGAATTTCCGCATCAGAGTGCGGTGATTTCGGAATGCTTAAAGGATTTGTCCCGGGCAGAAAAGGAAAATCTGCAGGATGTGGATATGGTTGCAGACCGCTTTGCCAAAATTTTAGAAGCCTTGTTTGTGCCGGATTTCATCCGGGATGAACAAAGCCGGAAAATCCTTTCCTGGCTTGGCTATAACTTGGGCAGATGGATTTATCTTTTAGATGCGGCGGAGGATTTGGAAAAGGATATCAAACGAAACAGCTACAATCCGTTTTCTGCAAAAATCCGGGAATCAGAAACCGATCAGCCGGCGTTATACGAGCAGTTGGATGTGACGCTGACCTTTTGCCTTGCAAATATTGCGGCGGCATATGATTTACTGAGTGTTTCTGATTATGATGCAATTTTAAAAAATATTTTATTTGACGGCGTCCGGATGCGTCAGGACGCAATTTTGAAACAGACGGAGGAAAAGAATGGATCCGTATAAGGTGTTAGGGGTAAGTCCCGATGCAGATGAAGAGACAATTAAAAAAGCATATCGGGCATTGGTAAAAAAATACCATCCCGACCGTTATATGAATACGCCGATGGCAGATATGGCAACCGAAAAGCTGAAGGAAATCAATGAAGCCTATGATATTCTGACGAATAAGAATACAAGCTCCAGTCAAAGGCAGGGCTATAATCCGTATCAGAATGCTTACGGCGGTTCGGGCGGTTACTATCAGCAACAGAGCTTTGAAACCAGCTTTCAGAGTGTGCGGATTCTGATTTCAATGCACCGGCTGGTTGAGGCGGAGCAGATGCTGTTAAAGCTTGTGCATAATGCCGAGTGGCATTATCTGATGGGCTTGATTTATTTAAACCGTGGCTGGTATGACCGGGCAAAAGCGTCGATTGATGAGGCGGTACGGCTTGACCCGAACAATTATGAATATCAGCAGGCACAGGATCGTTTTACGACGCAGGGGCAGAATTACCGTACATTCACCTCGTACAATGATTGCAGTCCTTGCGGAATCGGAAGTCTTTTATGCAGTACCCTGCTTTGTTCACGGTGTTGCTGTTGCTATTGTTAGAGAAAGGAAAAAAGGGATATGAACGAAAAAGAACAACACAAAACCTCTATCGGAGGTCAGGCGATTATTGAGGGCGTTATGATGCGCGGTCCGCACAAAACAGCGATGGCTGTCCGCAAGCCGGACGGGGAAATCGTTGTGGAATGCAACGAAAACGGAACTAAGAAAAAGAAAAAAATTCTGCGGATTCCGATCATTCGTGGCTGTGTTAATTTTGTGGAAAGCTTAGTGATTGGGATGAAGGCACTCATGTTTTCGGCAGAGTTTATGGACCTGGAGGACGAGGAAGAGACAGAGAGCAAGTTCGACCAATGGTTAGAGCGTAAATTCGGGGATAAGGTCAAGGATATTGTCATCTATGTTTCGATTGTGTTATCCATCTTTTTGAGCATCGGTATGTTTATTCTTCTGCCGACTGCAGTCACCAGAGGCATTGAGTTCTTGTTCTCGCTGACTCCGGCGGCGGCAATCGCAGAGACCAAGGCATTTACCAGTATCACAGAGGGTATTTTGCGGATGCTGATTTTTATCGGTTATCTGGCGGCAGTTTCACAGATGAAGGACATTCGCCGGGTATTTGAATACCACGGTGCAGAGCATAAGACGATTGCCTGCTATGAAAGCGGTGAGGAGCTGACGGTGGAAAACGTGAAAAAATACCCCAGATTCCACCCCAGATGCGGAACCAGCTTTTTACTGTTTGTTATGATTATCAGTATTATTTTGTTTGCACTCTTGCCAAAAACCGGAATTATTCTAAGAATGCTGATGCGTTTAGCATTGCTTCCGGTGGTTGCAGGTCTTTCTTATGAGGTAATCAAATGGGCAGGACGTTCCAAGGCGGCGTGCGTGACATGGCTTTCCAAGCCCGGCTTGTGGCTTCAGAAGCTGACCACCCGGGAGCCGGATGAATCGCAGATTGAGGTTGCAATTGCCTCAATGCAAGCGGTAATTCCGGAGGATAGGGAGGAAGCAAAATGGTAACCCGGGAGGCATTGAATGCACTTTCGGAAAAACTCAAGGAAGCAGGCGTGGAAAATGCGTTGTTTGAGGCAAACCTCCTTTTGCGGGATACCTTAAAGCTTTCTGCGTTGGATTTGGTGTTAGCCTATCAGAAGAAGATTTCGCAAGGAGATGAGGAACGCCTGTTGTCGGCGCTAAAAAGACGGCTTGATGGCGAACCGATGCAATATATTCTCGGCACACAGGAATTTATGGGGTTGGAATTTAAAGTAACGCCGGATGTTTTGATTCCAAGAGCAGATACCGAAACCCTGGTAGAAGCGGTGCTTTTGGAAAATCATGGCATGAATGTACTGGACTTGTGTACCGGCTCGGGTTGTATTGCGGTAAGCATTGCACACTATAATAAAAATGCGTATGTTCACGGAATAGATATCAGCGAAGCCGCCCTGCGGATTGCAGAGGAAAATGCAGAAAAGAACAAGGTTTCTGATCGGGTTCGTTTTTCTCGGATGGATATTCTGTCAGAACTCCCGGCAGGGGTTTATGATGTCATTGTTTCCAATCCGCCCTATATTGAGCGTGATGTGATTCCGACCTTACAAAAGGAAGTGGTCGGTTTTGAACCGCATCTGGCATTGGATGGCGGTACGGATGGCTTGGATTTTTACCGGAGAATTGCAGAAATCGCACCGAAGCTGTTGCAGCAAGGCGGAATCATTTACTTAGAGGTCGGACATACGCAGGCAGAAGCGGTGGAAAAGCTACTTTCCGATGTCGGACTAAAAACCGATGTCATCCCGGATTTATGCGGTATTGACCGGGTTGTAGCAGGAAGAAAACAGAAGGTGTAAAACAGTATGGCATACGTGTATTTTTACGCATATGCCATTTTAAACAATGGGGGAAAACAAATGATAAAAACAATTTTTGGGGGAATATTGGATATCTGGCAGACAATCAATATACTTATGCTGCTGTCAGAAATTGCATTGATATTGGTTGGGGCGTTGGTTGTCCTAAGAAAAAACAACGCAGGGAAAACCTTTTTCTTTGTGTGTGGGGTTTTTGTTTTGAATCTGGTTTTGTATAATATTCCGTGGATATATAACATTTCAGAATTAGGCAAAGAGGAAAATGCTGTATTGAATATATTAGAGAGCGTATCTGCCACCATAAAGCAATTTGTGGGAGAAGTCAGGGTGGAGGAAATTGCAGATTATGCAAAAGTATTTCCGTTATACACGGTTGTGTTTTTCATTGGTACAGCACTTGCATTGATATCAACGTTTGGTGCGGCAATCGGATTGTTTGGGAAGGAAATTCTGAATTATCGCAGATGCAGGCGTATTATGGAAGGGGACTTTTGTGATATCGTGATTGGGAACAGTCAGACTGCATTGGGGTATGCAAAACAAAATCCCAATTGTGTACTGTTGTTATACGATAACGTCGACAAGGAGTACAAAAAGTCCCTGATTGAGACCGGATATGTCATTTTGAGAAAAAATCTGTCGGCAGAGCTGTTTAGCGGAAGAATTTTTAATCAGCAAACCACCTACAATATTATCTGCCCGAATGATAACAATCTGATTGAAGAAATGGATGTGATTTTTTCTTATCTGCAAAGGAGAGAGAAAAAGAAGATATATTTTTATCTGGAAGCAGATGCAAGGGTTTTGGAAATTGTTCAGAATCAGATTGATAAAAAGGAAGAGTCGGAGAATCAAAGCGGAGAAAAGAGTACATATCGGGAGTATATTACGATATTTAACCGCAACGAGCTGATTGCACGGACCTTTGTTGAAAAAAATCCGATTACCAAGCATATGGGAGCGGAACTGTTTGAGACGGATACTTCCGTCAAGGCAGATGCGAAAATAGATGTATTTATGCTTGGGTTTGGAGAATTGAGTCGGGAGATATACAAGCAGTTTGTTATCAACAACCAGTTGGCGATACAAAAGGATGGAGAATACAGAGCTTTTCCGCTGAATTATCACATCTATGATGCTGAGGCAGACCAAAGAGAATGGATGCTGGGGGGCTTACATTCGGCGTTAGAGGAATTGAGAAAGAATGAGGATAAGTATTTCCCGTTACCGGATATGCCGTATTGTGTGAACTGTATCTGTGAGAAGCTGTATGGCATGGATTGCGTCCGGGAAATTTGCAAAAAAGCAAAAGAGAATAGCCTGAGCTACATCATGATTGATACCGGGGATGTTTATCGGAATATAGAGCTTGCAAATCAGATTAAGCTTTTACTTGATGGGAA
>SVJN01000124.1 GCA_015068965.1 Oscillospiraceae bacterium | reverse complement strand
AATCCCCGATTTGCTTTGCCGTGAAGGTCGGTCGCCAGCCGTAGCCTTTCGAACGTTGAATCATTACCGCCTTAGTTGGCTCTTTTAATAATGCCGCACGGATGGCATCCATGTCCGGATTTCCGTCTGATAAAAGCGGAATTTCCTCATAACGCACACCAAAATCAGCAAGTGAGCCGTTTCCGGGTTCGCCAGCAATGCCGATGACTTCTTCTAAGGTATCATACGGCTTTCCGGTAATGGACAGTAACCGGTCCCCCGGACGCAGAACCCCGAACAGAGCCGTTGAAATTGTGTGTGTACCCGAAATAAAATTGTGCCGTACCAGCGCATCCTCCGCACCGAATACCTGTGCATAAACCTTATCCAGAGTATCCCTGCCCAAATCATCATAGCCATATCCGGTAGTCGCAACAAAATGTGCATCGCTGACATGGTGGTCTGCAAATGCTTTCATGACCTTCATCTGATTGATTTGTGCCGTTTCATCAATTGCAGAAAATTGTGCTTTTACCCGTTCTTCAGCACGGTCGATTAAATCACAAACCTTTGGAGAAATTCCAAAAGCATTTTGAATATATTCGTTTTTGTTCATAATCATTTCCTTTATAAATATGTCAAAAAAATGTAGGGGCGATTCAGGAATCGCCCATGGGGCATTCATGAATGCCCCCTACAATATCATTGCTTTAAGAGACAACACTTATTGATTAAAGATTTTCTAACGCTTTCAAGCTTTCTAAGACTTTATCCAGCATTGCACGGTATTTTACGCCCTTTTCACGTTCTTCCTCAATGACCTTAGCCGGTGCTTTTGCAACAAAGCCTTCGTTATTGAGTTTGCCTTCCACACGCTTGATTTCGCCTTCTAATTGCTTCTTTTCCTTTTCCAGACGTTCAATTTCCTTTGCCTTATCCACCAATTCCTCTAACGGCAGGAAGATTTCCGCACTGTCAACGACAATGTTTACAGCATTTGCATCAATGTCAGATTTATCGGTCTGAACCACTGCGGTGCTTGCAGATGCAAGCTTTTCAAAGAAGGAGGTTCCCTGTTGGAACAGCTCCGGCTTCTGTGTTACAACAATAATCTTTGCCTTCTTTGACGGCGGAACATTCATTTCTGCACGACGGTTCCGGATTGCGCTGATTGCAGACATGATGATTTCCATCTGCTTTTCTTCTGCTTCAAACGAGAGCGCCTCGTCAAATTTCGGGAAGCTGCTGATCATGATGCTTTCGCCCTCATGCGGTAAGTGTTGCCAGATTTCCTCGGTGATAAACGGCATAAACGGATGCAACAGCTTCATGGTGTTGGACAATACATAGGTCAGTACATACTGTGCAGATTTTGCAGTCGGGTTTTCCTTGTCAAACAGACGCGGTTTTACCAGCTCAATGTACCAGTCACAGAAGTTATCCCAGATAAAGTCATACAGCTTAGAAACTGCAATACCCAGTTCAAAGTGGTCCAAGTTATCGGTTACTTCCTTCACAACACGGTTGTATTTGGAAAGAATCCACTTATCCTCTAACTGCAGTTCGTCTGCAGACGGTAATTTATTTTCTGTAATATCCAGATTCATCAATGTGAACCGGGATGCGTTCCAGATTTTATTTGCAAAGTTCCGGCTTGCTTCCACACGCTCAATGTAGAAACGCATATCGTTACCCGGTGCGTTACCGGTTGCCAGAGTGAAGCGGAGTGCATCGGCACCGTACTTTTCAACAATTTCCAACGGGTCAATACCGTTTCCTAAGGATTTACTCATCTTTCTGCCCAGAGAGTCACGTACCAGACCGTGAATGAACACGTGTTCAAACGGCTTTTTGCCGGTATGCTCCAACGCAGAGAAAATCATTCTGGAAACCCAGAAGAAGATAATATCGTAACCGGTTACCAGAACACTGGTCGGATAGAAGTAATCCAGTTCTTCTGTCTTTTCCGGCCAACCTAAGGTTGAGAACGGCCAGAGTGCAGAGGAGAACCAGGTATCCAAAACATCCTCGTCCTGACGGAGCTTTGCACCACACTTCGGACAAACCTCCAAATCCTCCTTGGAAACAAAGGTTTCGCCACAGGTGTCACAGTAGAACGCAGGAATCCGATGTCCCCACCAGAGCTGACGGGAGATACACCAGTCGTATACATTTTCCATCCAGTTCATATAGGTCTTGGAGAACCGCTCCGGAACGAACTTTACTTCGCCGGATTTTACTGCTTCCATTGCCGGTTCTGCAAGCGGTTTCATCTTTACAAACCATTGCTTGGAAATAATCGGCTCAACGGTGGTACCGCAACGGTAACATTGTCCGACATTGTGGGAATGATCCTCTACCTTTACCAAAAGTCCCAGCTCGTCCAGGTCGGCAATCATTGCTTTTCTTGCCTCGTAACGGTCCATACCCTCATATTTTCCACCGTAGTGGTTGATGGTTGCATCGTCATTTAATACCTTAATCTGCTCTAAGTTGTGGCGTAAGCCCACCTCAAAATCATTCGGGTCATGTGCCGGTGTAATTTTTACACAGCCGGTTCCGAATTCCATATCTACATATTCATCTGCAATGACCGGAATTTCTCTGTCGGTCAACGGCAATAAGAGCATTTTGCCAACCAAATCCTTGTAACGCTCATCATTCGGATTGACTGCTACCGCAGTATCACCCAACAAGGTTTCCGGACGGGTGGTTGCGATAATCACATAGCCGTCACTATCCTTAATCGGATACTTGATATGCCAGAAATGTCCTGCCTGCTCTGCGTGTTCTACCTCTGCATCCGACAAAGCTGTGATACAATGCGGACACCAGTTGATGATACGGGAGCCTTGATAAATCAAGCCTTTTTCGTAAAGGTTTACAAACACCTCACGAACTGCCTTAGAACAACCCTCGTCCATGGTAAAGCGTTCTCTGTCCCAATCGCAGGAAGAACCGATTTTCTTTAACTGGTTGATAATCCGGTCACCGAAATGCTTTTTCCAATCCCATACACGTTCCAAGAACTTTTCTCTTCCTAAATCATAACGGGTTAAGCCCTCTTCTTTTCGGAGTGCTTCCTCAACCTTTATCTGGGTTGCAATGCCCGCATGGTCGGTACCCGGTACCCAGAGTGCGGCATAGCCTTGCATTCTTTTATAACGGATTAAAATATCCTGCAGTGTTTCATCCAGTGCGTGTCCCATGTGCAATTGCCCGGTTACGTTCGGGGGCGGAATGACGATGGTAAACGGTTCCTTGTCCGGATCCGGTTCTGCATGAAAATATCCCTTTTCTGTCCAGGTTTTATAAAGTCGGTCTTCTACCTGGGCAGGATCATATGTTTTTGCAATATTGTTTTGGTCTTCCATTTTTATTTCCTCCCATAAGAGTAGCATTTTATCATCTTATTATCTCATTAATTGCATGATTTGTCAAGAGAATATAGATTTTTTCAATAAATTTGTAATACTTGTTCGGAAACAGAAGTTTTTATTCCGGAAAATATACCAAAAAAACCATATGACTCAGAGAAATAACTATTGACAATAAGGGAATATATATGCTATTCTTTAGATAAAGAAGTATGATAGAAGGACGACAGACTGTCGAATAATTCAAACCAAACACAAGAAAATCGTTCCCTTGTGTTCGGTAAAGAAATATAAAAGTGAGGTGTTTTTGATGAAAGAAAACAGATTATATACTCTTTTACAATCACATAGAAAAACAGGCATAGCTATATTTTGGATAGTCGCTATATTCTTTGGTTGCTTCTGCTTTCCTCTTGTCAACTTTACAAAAACTTTAAGTGATATGCAAAAGCAAATCAGAATATGGAACATTTTTATTAGTTTACTTGCTTATGTAGAGGTAGGTTTACTATCGGGTTACTTATTTGAAAAGAAAAAGATAAGTGTTGTGATATTCATAAATGCAGCTCACATCATAGCCGGAATGATATGCAGATATTTTCTCGAATTTGGCGAGGCGTCGAACACATATAACTTTACACTCCCCAATATAGTATTTCACATTTTAATAATTTCGTGTGTTTGCCTTTGCAGTTACCTACACACAAAGAAGCAAATCGCTGAAAGCAAGGAGGACTAAATCAATGTGACAGGGGGACGTCAGACTGTCACACATTAAGGAGAAAATGAAGTGACTATTAAAGATATCATTACACAAACTAAATTGGGTGAAGTTTTAAAAACTTTTGAATATTATTACGGAAATAGTTATTCCGAAACCGTTAAATCTGTATACTTAAAATTAAAAAAAATCACCCCTCAAAAAAATAAAAGAAATATGATTGTTTTTATTAGGGTTTTAAAAGAAAATGAACAAGGAGATGATGTCGTAACAAATGACTTTGATGTAAATGATAAAACGTTGTTTTTTGACATTTGCGGAGAAGATAATGATTACAACGGACTATATTCTATTTCGTCTGAAGATTATGATCAGTTATTAGGCTACTATATCAGCGAAGAAACGATAAAACAATTCCATTTTTCTCAAATAATAGCACATTTGTTATGGGAAATAGAGTGGCGATAAAGGTGACAGGGGGACGTATTATGAACATAAATTTTCTGCTATCAGTCATCGCCCATTCATAACATTTAAAGAAATTCATTAAATCTAATAATAGGAGTTTTTATGAAAAAAAATATATTAATTTTTGTATTTTCTATCATTTTACTAATGACCTTTAAAACAACTATTTATGCATTTCACGCAACAACCGCCACCGATGGAGATGTTTTTTTCGCAATAAAAAATGACAAATCGCTCTGGTTTTTTGAAACGGTCAACCATAACGAGAATACATATTCTGAGCCGATTCAGATAATGGAAGATGTGTCCGGTATCAGTATGCGTATGTATCCTTACCTGTCTGTAATAAAAGAGGATGATTCCTTATGGTTGATTCAAAAAGAAGATATCTACACTCCAATCAAAATCATGGAACATGTCGCTCAGGTATCTAACGGTGGAACTCATACTCTCATTGTAACAAAAGACAACGAACTTTGGGGATATGGTTGGAATGAATTCGGACAACTTGGATTATCCGAGGAATATTATGACACGCCTCAAAAACTTATGAGACATGTCCGGCAGGCTGCCGCCGGTGAAAATCACAGTATTATTCTAAAAACAGATGGAAGTGTATGGACTTTCGGCGAAAATTCAAAAGGACAATTGGGACATACAAAAAACACAAATCAGATACCAACAAAAATCATGGAAAATGCCATGTCTGTTTTTGCAGGTGCCGCCAGCGGATATGCTCTTTCAACAGAACAACAGTTATACTTTTGGGGCAGTTTATCCGGAAATTTAATCGGCGGAAATCAAATTTTCCATTTTGAACCTGAACCAATTACCGAAGCAGTCAGAACCGTGATAACACCGCATGAATTCAGCTTGCTTGTTCGCTCTGATAGTTCATTATGGTTATACGGAAATTCTCCCCAAACAGAAGCAGTCACATTCCCAGGCGGACATTCTGTTTTTGCTCCGCTAAAAATTGCCGACAACATCAATTCGGTTTCCGGCTGGTGCAACGATGCAAATCAGATGCTTGCATTAAAAGAGGACGGCTCTTTATATGTACTTTCATTTGCAAATGCAAAGCATAACGAAACTCCATATACATTTATTCCCGTTCTGAACAATGTTAAGCAAGTAACACAAGCTCCAGTTGCACCCTGGTACTTCACAGATTCAAAGAGCTATGTTGCTTTCAAAATGTTTCTCTTCTGTGTCACTGTGGGAATTATACTTTGATAAGCAACAACCGGCCATGGGTGACAGAGGGACGGGTGACAGGGGGACGTCAGACTGTCACGCAGAATGCAACACAACAAATTGTAAATTCTCAAAACCTAACTGGCATTTTTGATTCTGTAGAAAATCCGCTCGTTGTTAATGTTAATGGTTTTGTTGTCAATGTTGGCGGAAGAGTTATTGATGGCATTTTTAGGATTGGAACATTCTATATTAAATGATAAGGATGAGAACACAATGAAAAATACTAATCTATCTGATTTTGAAAAAATAATTATTGATACAATTTTGGAAAATGCAAAAAAACAAAACCCCACATTAAATATTCTTAAATTACAATTTTTAAACTTATCTGTTCAAAAGAGAACTTATACAAATGTAGGATTTTTTACAGATTTTCAATTTAAAAAAAATAATTTAAGTCTTGGCAGAGACATAAATATGGAAATAGGTAGTATTCATGTTGAAATGGAAAATCTAAAATTTGGTGCAGGCTTTATTCTCTATATCAGAAACGGATTGATAGCAACTCTCGAAGGATATTGCTATGATGAATCATGGCCCAGGGATGAACGAATCAAAGCAATATATAAAATTAAAGAAAACGGAGAATTAGAACCTATTGGTTGACAACGAGAGCCATTTGAGCCATTTGCGATGACAGTGTGACAGGTGACAGGGGGACAGGGGGAAAGTGTCGGTGCACGCGATGTAACTAGCTATTTAGAAAAAGCACAACAATTTGCTTCAAACACAAAACGGGCTTCTAAATACAACGTTTCAGGATATACTGAAGGTGCTGTTAAGTATGTTA
>SVJN01000123.1 GCA_015068965.1 Oscillospiraceae bacterium | reverse complement strand
AAAACTACAAAAAGGCTTATTTTGAACTGTTTAATAAGCTAACCGATGTCATCGAAGAACTAAAAGAGCTTCAATGCCGGGCAGAAGAACTGATTGTTTCTGACGACACAGAGCAGTCTCAAAAATAGAAATATAACATACATAAAAGCGTTATACTGTACCGTCCGATTTGGACTGTCACAGCATAACGTTTTTTTAACAGCGCATTTTTCCTGAAAAATATTGCATTTTTATCACTTTTCATATATAATAATAATAACTATGTCTTGGTAACCCAAGAGAAAGGCGGAAAAATATGAGTGTAAAAAAGATAGATGTTGTCTCCAATACACATTGGGACAGAGAATTCCGGTTCAGCTTTGAAAAGACACGTCACAACCTTTTGGTGATGATGGACACAACCTTAGACATTTTAGCAAGCGATCCGGAGTACCATTCCTTTACCATGGACGGGCATTCGATTATGATTGACGATTATCTGGAAATGCGTCCCGAACGAAAGGAGCAGGTGGAGCAGTTTATCCGGGAAGGACGGCTGATTATCGGTCCCTACTACACTCTGCCCGAGGAATTTACCATTTCGCACGAAGCATTGGTCAGAAACCTGATGTTCGGCAGAGAAACCGTCCAAAAATTCGGTGGCAAGGTTCCGACCGTCGGCTACACCCCCTCCTCCTGGGGACAGACCGGACAATATCCGCAGATTTTAAAGGATTTCGGCATTCATTATATGATGTTCTACCGTGGTATCTCGCATCACGAAGCACCGGCAGAATATATCTGGCGCTCCCCGGACGGAACGGAAGTACTTGCAAGCCGTTTTGCGCTCTACTGCCGTTATAACTGGTACTATCAGGTACACCGTGCCGTTTCCAGAAACCGTGTCTGGTCCAAGGATTATTCCTGGGGTGAATTTGACGAAGCACCGTTCCGTCGTGCAGACGGCTTTATCGGTCCGAGCATCAACTACGATTTGAAGGCTCCGGTTGCAAACTACGAAAAGGAAAACCTCAAAAAAGCAATTTTAGATATGCTGGAGGAGGAAAAGGGACACTTTACCACGCCGGTATTCTTGGGTATGAACGGTCACGACATTTCGGTCGGATTCCCGAGAGAAAGCGAAGTCATCAAGGATGCACAAAAGCTCTTTGACGGCGAAATTGAAATTGAACATACCAATTTAGAAGGCTTCTGGCAGGATGCAGAAGCATATCTTGACCGCTCCGCCATGACGGTCTTAGAGGGCGAACGCCGTGCATACTTAAAGGAAGGAAAATGGACTTATCTCTTCCCCGGCACCATCAGCGCAAGAACTTATTTAAAGCAGGCAGATTTTAGTGCCTATACTGCACTTACCTATGTTGCAGAGCCGTTAAATGCCATTGCAGGGAACGATTCCAAGCTCTATCTGCACAGAGGCTGGCAATACTTAATGTCCAACCATAGCCACGATGCAAACGGCGGTTGTGCGCCGGATTGTGTCTGCAAGGACATGGAATATCGGTTCAGAAAAGCGCAGGACATTGCGGAAATCGTTGCAGATGATGCAATGGTTGCCATTGCGAAAAATCTTTCTCCCGAAGGACAGGCACAGGACATTGTACAGTTGATTGTCTATAACACTCTCCCCTATAAACGGGATGTGATTGTTCCGCTGGATATCGAGGTTCCGGCAACACTCGGAAAGGGAGTTACCATTGACGGTGTCAGACTGCAATCCATTCAGAGCGAAAAGTCCAGCATCTTTGTGGACAACATCTGGGAGGTACCGACCATTCTGGATAGTATGCATCACAGATTATATGCCGAAATCAAGGATATTCCGGCAATGGGCTACAAGGTTCTGGAAATCAAGCCGAACCCCCACAAGCTGCAAAAACGTCCGGGCATTGCAATGGGCAATGTTTTAGAAAACAGCAAATTAAAAGCAACGGTAAACCCGAACGGAACCTTGGATGTTCTTTACAAGGAAACCGGCAAGGAATATAAGGGACTCAACTTCTACACCTCGCAGGGTGAGGTCGGAAATGCGTGGAAGCATGAAAATCCGGAGTTCGACAGAAAGTACACCACCATCGGAACCAATGCCACCATTTATGTTGCAGAAAGCGGCGAATTGTCCGGCACCATCGTAACCGAATGTGAATTTTCTGTCCCCGAAAGCTGTGAAAAGAATCCGAGCGATATCTACACCACCATTCCGATTAAAACAACCTACACTCTGGATGCAGATGCAGACTATATCAAGGTAAAGGTTGATTTAGTCAACAATGCAAAGGACCATTGGTTCAGAGTCAACTTCCCGACCGGAATCCAGTCAGAGGTTTCGATTGCAGACAGTCACTTCGATATTGTAAAAAGAAGCATCGAAATCCCGGATTCTACCGGCTGGGTAGAGCAGGCATTCGGCACACATCCGCTGCGTACCTTTGCAACCGTAACCGACGGTGAAAACGGTCTTGCCGTAATGCCGAAGGGCTTGTTTGAATATGAGGTATTTGAGGACACTACCCTTGCTCTGACCTTAATCCGTGCTTGCAGAATCAAGCTCGCAGTTTCGGAAGAAAAGATGACCGAATTGGAGGACGAGGGTGTACAATGCCCCGGAAAGCGTAGCTTTGAATACGCAATCAGCTTCCATTCCGGCAACTACAATGCATTACCCAACCAGGCGGCAGAGATTTTTGCACCGGTAAAATGTGCAGTCTGCGGCAGAGGAAAGGGCGACTTACCGCTTGAGAACAGTCTGTTCCGGATTGATAATCAGAACATCCATGTAACAGCAGTCAAGCAGGCAGAGGACGGCGACGGTATCATTGTCCGCTACTATAACCCGGCAGAGGAAGCACAGTCCGTTACCATCTCCACCGATAAAAAGCTTTATCTGTGTAAACTGGACGAGAGCGGTTCGCAGGAAATTTCCGCAACACATACTGCTCCAGCAAAGAAAATCATGACCATCCGAATCAAATAATCTGTAGACGGAGAAAATTTATGAAAATAAAATCAGCAGAATATGTTTATAAAAAGACACCGGAACGGGATTTGATGCTTCGCATCCTCTCCCCTACGGTCAGAAAATACGAAAAAGCTCCCGTTTTTCTTACCATCTCCGGAGGCGGCTGGCACATGGAAAGCATCGACAGTATATTAGGTATGTATTCCATTGCAACCGAGCGCCTTCTTTCGGAGGGGTTTGTGGTTGCAAGCATGGATTATCGTGTCACAAGCCAGCAGGACGGTTGTATCGGTAACATTATCGGTGATTGTTTTGAAGCAATCATATACTTAAAAGAGCATGAAACAATGCTTGGGATTGATGCAGACCGGATTGCAGTTTCCGGGCATTCTGCAGGAGGGCATCTGGCTTTGATGCTTGCTTATGCACCAACGGAACAGTTTACCGGGAAAAAAGCAGACTTTACCATCCGTTGCGTTTCTGCTCTGAGTCCTCCGACCATTCTTTATCAGCAGGATGTCCCGACCACGCTGGCATTTGACACATCCGCATTGTTCCATTCGGATGAACGTGAAAACGAGGCACGGATTGCAAGCCCAATCACCTATGCAAAAAAAGCTTGTCCCCCCACCTTGTTGATTGCAGGAACAAGCGACCGTCTGGTATATTCCAACTCCTCTGAGCTGTTATATGATAAGCTCCGCTCAGCAGGTGCACCTTGTGAATTAATCCTTTCCATCTGCGGCGGTCATTGCTTTGAGGCAATACATGATTTATATGCACCCAGCCTTTCCATGGAAAAGGCACAACAGCTCTGTGCGGAATTTGTTTTACAAAATACATAAGGAGACCAACATGATGAATGAAATTTTAAAAAGCGACTTTTTTGAAGTCGGCAAAGACGGTGTCAAAAAGATTTTAACGCCGGATGATAAGAAAATTGATATTGTAGAATTTGAGGATAAAACCCTTTGCTATGTCAAGAGCGGCATGGGGTATCCTGCAATCTATCCGATGTATGAAACCCACTTCGAGCCAAAGGCTGAAGCGATTCTGATGGATTTAGACGGCACCAGTGTTCACAGCGAAGAGTTCTGGATGTGGGTGATTGAGCAGACCACTGCAAGACTTTTGGGAAACAGTAAGTTCCAAAAGGAAACCGAGGATGAGCCGTTTATTTCCGGTCACTCTGTTTCGGAGCATTTGCAGTATATGATTGACAAATATGCCAAGGGTGCAAGCTTAGAGCTGGCTCGGCAATACTATTTTGAGATTGTCAATCACGAAATGTCCGAAATTTTAAACGGCAGAGGAAAGCAGGATGCCTTTACCCCCGCTCCCGGGTTGAAAGAATTTCTGACCACCGTAAAAAAAGAAGAAATCAAAATCGGATTGGTTACCAGCGGTCTTTATGAAAAGGCAATGCCGGAAATCATTTCCGCCTTCAAGCAGTTGGATATGGGCGACCCGGTTGATTTCTACGATGCAATCATCACCGCCGGTCAGGCTCTGCGTGCAGGTCAGACTGGAACCTTAGGCGAGCTTGCACCTAAACCCCACCCCTGGCTTTATGCTGAAACTGCAAGAGTCGGATTAGGTATTCCGTTTGAAAGAAGACATAAAATCATCGGAATTGAGGATAGCTCTGCAGGCGTTGTTTCCATTAAATTGGCAGGCTTCTCTTGTGCCGGAATTGCCGGAGGTAATATCGACCATGCAGGCGTTGGCGAATTATGCGATTACCGGATTGAAAATTTATCTGATATGTTAGATATTATTCTGTAACATTCCATAGATAGATTTCCTACGAAAGGATGGATTTACCAATGAAAAAACGACTTATTTTACTGCTTTCCTCCCTGCTGATGCTTTGCAGTCTGCAGGTAAATGCTGAGGATGCCGGAATTTCTGTAGTTGTAGACGGAAAGGCACTATCCTTCCCCACACAAAAACCCGCCATGAAGGATGATTCCGTCATGATTCCATTCCGTGCCTTATTTGAAGCCTTAGGTGCATATGTGGACTGGGTTCCCGAAACCGGAACCATTGTTGGCAGCAAAGATTTAAAAATCATTCAACTAAAGCCTGAACAGGCAATTGCGCAAATCAATGGCGAGGCACAGGAACTTTCTGCCCCGGTCTCCATTTATGACGGAACCACCATGATTCCGCTCCGTTCGGTATCTGAGCTATTGTCCGCCAAGGTCGAATGGAATGGCGAAACCCGTACCGTTTCCATTACCACACCGCAGGTTGGTGACCATAAAATCAACGCCGAATACCTCTTCCGGGACTACCGGGACGAAGCCGGACATCTTCTGATGCGTGTTGCGGCAGGCTATCCCGTAATGGAGTACGACGCTGCGGCAATGAACGAAATTTTCAAAAAAGATGCAGAAGCCTTTATGCAACAATCCTTAGAAAATTTATCGGTTACTGCAAAGGAGCTGTTCCAAAAAGCAGAAAAGCCCGAAAGCTTTGTGCCTTTGTATGTAATTAAGAATTTTGAAATTACCTATGACCGCTTCGGTATGCTTTCCTATGTGGACCGTGCCGAGGAGCTGGTAAACGGTGCATTCTATATGGATACCAGAAATTATCTGCTGGAACAAAGAACTCCGTTTGAGGCTGATCGGATTGTTAATCTTTCTGCAGAAGAAAAGGAAACCTTACTTCCCTACACCTTCTATCTGTACGAGGATCATCTGTTATTCGTATTAAATTCGGAGTACATTTCTTACAGTCAGATGTTTAATCTTCCGCCTGCACTCACCGTTGCCGAGGAAAATTACAAAATTGACCTGACCACCGGTGAAGCGCTTGCCTGGGAGCCCTATCCGGATGCGATGAGCTTAGAGCCACGTGACGGGGAGCAATATACGGAATATACTACCCCGCATACAATGCTTGGCGAGCTGAGCTTTACCCTGCATCAGCTTCGAGATCAGACCAAGCACGTTCCCTACCGTTATCGGATTTATGACGAAACCATTGCAGAAATTGCTTATGTCAGAAACGGTTATGCAAAGGTGATTCTGCGTGCAGCAGAGGGTAGCTATAGCATCGACGGTGAAGCCGGCATCAAGGTTATGGAAAAGGATTATAAAGGAAGTCATATCAATGTCTACCGCACAGATAGCGGTGTGTATGCACTCTTCCGCACCGAAACCGAAGCTCCGGTCAGCTACTATCTGTCATTGGATGATAAAACTGCTCAGAATGAATTGCTTTGGATTTGTTATGATATTTTAGATCAGCTTTGATGTATAAAATAATACAGTTCTGGACATCATAGCTTTGACCTCACAAAATACATTTTCCCAAAAAAGCTGTAGCAAAATTAAATATGCTCAAACAACAACCGTAGGGGCGGATATTATCCGCCCCTACAACAGTAAAGTATGTTTTGATGCATAAATATTAATTTTGCTACAGCCTTTTTTAAGCAAATTCTTCTTGCTTTTTTGGTTTTTTTCTATGTGTTGTTTTTTTCTTGTTTTTTCTGCAGGGTTCATAAAAACCGGGGTATAGCTTTCCAATTCCGATTTCAAATTTTTCTTCCAATTCTTCTAAAGAATCCAACCCGAAATCCTCTAAAATCCGAAGCAAAATCTGTGCACAAACATAAGCATCGTCTGCCGCATGATGATGACAAAACGAAATCTCAAGTGCATCT
>SVJN01000122.1 GCA_015068965.1 Oscillospiraceae bacterium | reverse complement strand
TACCGCCGCCATGCTCTGCGTGCAGAACCAGAGCCATATCCAGTACCCGTGCCTCCAAATCGGTGTACTGACTGTCGGGGCGCAATAGATGCAGGATATTTTCTGCGGTGGAAAGCTCCGGCTTGGGCGCATGAATGAACAAACTGTCTCCATCGTGGTAATGCTTATACGCCTGATAGCCGTAAACCGCCAATTGCGGAAACAATGCAACCAGCTGCAGGCATTGGCGCAGAACATTTTCGTCTGTAAGTAAATCTGCCTGCTCATCATACGCATAAAGCGTAAGCACACTTCGGGAAAGTGTGTTCATCATATCCCGGCTGGGTGCCTTCATAATACTGTCACGCACAAAACTGGTCGGAAGGGTACGGCGGTATTCTGAAAGCAGGCTCTGAAATCGTTCGGATTCCTGCTTATTCGGAAGCTTTCCCAAAATCAGAAGATAAGCTACCTCCTCAAAGCCAAATCTCTTCTCGGAAACAAAGCCGTTGATAATTTCCTCCACATCAATCCCCCGATAGAAAAGCTTTCCCTCACAAGGGATTTCCTCTCCGTTTTCTATGGTGTGAGAGCGGATTTCGCTGATATCGGTCAAGCCGGTCAGCACGCCTTTTCCGTTTAAATCACGCAAACCGCGCTTGACATTATACTGCCGGAAAAGCTCCGGGTCAATCGGTTGTATTTGTTGGTATTGTTTTGTAAAATATGTTAAATGATCCATCTGTTGTCCTCCTTTTATTAGAAAGAACGAAGTTTCCTATAAAGTGAAAAAGAGGCTACTGCGTTCGACGCATATTGTGTATAAAAATTCATTTTCCTGTAGGGGGCGATGCCCACATCGCCCCGCAATCCGGGCGGATGTAGGCATCCGCCCCTACATTTTTGAATCAGATATACATAAAAATGTTTCACGCAACAGCCCTTATTTGTTCAGTTTTTTAAACTTAATCAGAGAGCTTTTCTCCGCACTTTGCACAGAATTGGTTGGTATTATCGTTTGATGCACCACAATTCGGGCAGAGAACTGCATTTTTCATGCTTGCGATTTGTTCTTTCATATTGGCGATTTCCTGATGCAGGACGTCAATTTCCCGGCAGATTTCTGCAATATCTTCCGGAAATTCGCTACCGGTCTGGTATTCCTCATACACAAACTGACCGATGCGTGCAAGGCGTTCTGCGATTTTCTCTTCGGTTGTATTCATTGCGTAGGTGAGCTTTGTCTGACCAACCAATGCGCTGGTTTTGCTGACTGCCGCTTTGGTGAGCTTTTCTGCTTCATCTACTGCCTTTGCGGCACCTTTTTTAATTTTTTCTACAAATTCTTCCATGCTTGATTCATCCTTTCATTTTATTGTTCTCTTTTTTGTATCAATTATGCGATTTGGTTTCTTTATGTTCCGAAAAGGTTTCGGTAAAGATATGACTTCCGTCATTTTTATCAGTATCGGTATGATAGTACAGATAATCGTGCTTTTGCGGTTTTTGTGCCGCCGCTAACGATTTTGCGCCGGGGTTACAAATCGGTCCGACCGGCAAGCCCTGATATTTGTAGGTGTTATAGGGAGAGTCGGTTTCTAAATGCCGGTAGAGTACCCGGTCAAGGTCATAGGAGCCGTCTGTAACAGCATAAACTACGGTTGCATCAATCTGGAGCTTTTGCGATTTTTTGAGTCGGTTCTGAATGACACCGGCAATGGTTGCACGTTCAGAATCCAGCCTTGCCTCACGTTCCACTAAGGATGCCAGTATGACAGTTTCGTAAAGTGCTTCCTCCGGAATCCCGATTTTCTGGTACTGCTTTTCAAATTCTCCTAACATCGTGCGGATGACCTCCTCAGCTGTTGCATCCAGGAAAAACTCATAGGTTGAGGGAAACAAAAAGCCCTGGAGCCGATAGTGACAGTCCTCATGCTCCGGAATGTGCTTTAAAAATGAAAACTCATACTCCTTTTTGAGTGCTTGTTCAAAGGATGCCCGGTCAGAAATCCCTGCCTCGGTCAGGCGGGTGATGATATTCTGCACCGAAAAGCCTTCCGGAATCGTAACGGTAACGGAATTCCTCTTTGCACCCTGGGTTGCGAGCAATTCAAGAATTTCTTCATAGCTCATTCCCTTTTCAATGGTAAAGGTACCGTATTTAAGCTTTGTCCGATAAGGCGAGGAAAGCACCTTCAGATAGAAGATAGATTTGCTGGGGATTACCCCTTCCTCCTTCAGGATACTCCCGATTTGTTTTGCGGAGCTGCCTGCCGGAATTTCGACGCTTGCAGTTTTTTTCGCACCGCCGGAGAGCAAAAGTATCATCAGAAACAGAACCAGCAGAAGCAGAACCAACAGAGTGCCGATTCGCTTTTGCAGTCTTTTTTTTCTGCGACGTTTTCTGCGTGCTTCATACTCTTCTAAGGTCTTATCCGGAGTGTTGTAGTCGGACATGGAAAACAGCCCCCTTTCAAACGGTAATGACTTACCAGACAAAATCAAATTCCAAATCACCGATGCGGACGGTGTCGTTCTCCTGAATGCCGGCATCCACCAACGCATCAATCACGCCACGTGTTTTTAAAGCTCGTTGGAAGAACTGTAAGCTCTCTTCGTCCGAGAAGTTGACACTTCCGCCAACTGCTTCAATCCAGGTTCCGGAAACGACATAAACATTCCCGTCCTTAGAAATTTCAAAGCCTGCCTCGGTGGTATCAATTCTGGTTTCTTCCTCCAGATCCATTTCCACATCAAAGGTCTGAATCGGCGGAAGCTTTTGCAGTTCGGAATAGGTATAATCCATCAGGGCATCGACACCCTTGTGTGTTGCGGCGGAAATTTCAAAAACCGGGTAACCCCGTTGTTGCATTTCTGCCAAAAAGCTTTTGTAAGCCTCCTCGTCCTGAATGATGTCGGTTTTGTTTGCGGCAACAATCTGCGGACGGGTTTCCAATTCCAGATTATACTTGGAAAGCTCTGCGTTGATAATATCAAAATCCTCAATCGGATTGCGCCCTTCGATAGAGGAGACATCCACCACATGAATCAGGAGCCGGGTTCGCTCGATATGGCGCAAAAATTCGTGTCCTAAGCCAACACCCTCACTTGCGCCCTCGATGATTCCCGGAATATCTGCCAGCACAAAATTACGATGTGCGGCAAGCTCAACCACACCCAAATTCGGTTCTAAGGTAGTAAAATGATAGTTTGCAATTTTGGGGTCTGCCTTTGTTGTGACCGATAGGAGGGTGGATTTTCCGACATTCGGGAATCCCACCAGACCGACATCGGCTAACAGCTTTAATTCTAAAATAACTTCACGTTCAATGCCGGGTTGTCCGTTCTTTGCAAAGTTCGGTGTCTGCCGGGTTGCGGTGGCAAAATGCGCATTGCCCCAACCGCCGTTTCCGCCACGTGCAATCACAACATCCCTGCCCAGCTCAGAAAGGTCTGCTAAAACACGGTTGGATTCTGCATCACGCACAACGGTACCCAACGGAACACAAACGATAATATCCTCACCGTTTTTTCCGTTACACCGTTTGCCTGCGCCGTTTTGTCCGGATTGTGCGGCATATTTTCTTTTATAGCGGAAATCCATCAGGGTGGATAAGCCGGGATCGACACGGAAGATAACACTACCGCCCTTGCCGCCGTCTCCGCCGTCCGGACCGCCTGCGGCAACATATTTCTCCCGGTGGAATGCAATCGCACCGTTTCCGCCGCTTCCGGACTTGATTAAAATTTTTGCTTTATCAATAAACATTCTGATTCTCCTATGTTAAAATTACTGCAGCTGATTGTAAACAATCACCTATAAAATTACTGGTATAGAATTATTATACAGTATTTTCAGAGAAAAAACAAGGTATTTTTACAATTCCGGGATTTACTTCCCGTTGCAATCTCTTTTTAGTGTTTTTTTCAGGTAGATTCCGGTGTAGGAGCCTTCTGCTTCGGCAACCTCCTCCGGGGTTCCCTGCGCAATAATCCGTCCGCCGCCGTCTCCGCCCTCCGGACCCAAATCCAGAATATAGTCGGCAGTTTTAATCACATCCAGATTATGCTCAATCACCACAACGGTATTACCGCCTGCAACCAGCTTTTGCAGAACCTCAATCAGACGGTGAACATCTGCTGTGTGCAGGCCTGTAGTCGGTTCATCCAAAATATAGATGGTTTTTCCGGTACTGCGTTTGGATAGCTCGGTTGCTAATTTGACACGCTGTGCCTCACCGCCCGAAAGGGTGGTGGAGCTTTGTCCCAATTTGATATAGCCGAGTCCGACCTCCTGCAGAGTTTCCAGCTTCCGCTTGATTTTGGGAAGGTGCTGGAAAAATTCCACCGCTTCGTCAACCGTCATATCCAAAACGTCAAAAATATTTTTCCCTTTATATTTTACCTCCAAGGTTTCACGGCTATAGCGTTTCCCCTTACAGACCTCGCAGGGGACATAAATATCGGCTAAAAAGTGCATTTCAATCCGCACAATTCCGTCACCGGCACACGCCTCACACCGTCCGCCCTTGACATTGAAGCTGAAACGGCCTGCCTTGTAGCCACGCACCTTGGCATCATTGGTTGATGCAAATACATCACGGATATCATTGAATACATTGGTATAGGTTGCCGGATTGGAACGGGGGGTTCTGCCAATCGGGGATTGATTGATATCAATGATTTTATCCAGTTGGTCTATGCCACGAATCGTCTTGTGGTCACCTGCGTGTGTTCTTGCACGGTTTAAATCCTTTGCAAGACGTTTATAAAGGATTTCATTAATCAGAGAGCTTTTTCCGGAACCCGAAACACCGGTCACGCAGGTCAGTACACCGGTCGGGATTTTTGCCGTGATATTTTTTAAGTTATTTTCCTTTGCGCCGACAATTTCAATCCAGCCGGTCGGCTTTCTCCGCTCCTTGGGAACGGGGATTTTCTTTCTGCCGCTCAGGTATGCGCCGGTAATCGAATCCTCTGATTGCATCAGCTCCTCGGCAGTTCCCTCTGCAATGATGTTTCCGCCATGTACCCCGGCACCCGGACCGATATCTACGATATGGTCTGCGGCAAGCATGGTGTCCTCATCATGCTCGACAACAATGACGGTGTTCCCCAAATCACGCAGGTGCTTTAAGGTTCCGATTAAACGGTCGTTATCTCTTTGGTGCAGACCGATGCTCGGCTCGTCTAAAATATATAACACGCCCATCAGACCGGAGCCAATCTGGGTTGCAAGGCGGATTCTTTGCGCCTCACCGCCCGAAAGCGTTCCGGAGGAACGGGCTAAGGACAGATAATCCAGTCCCACATCCAACAAGAACTGCAGTCGTGCTTTGATTTCCTTAATGACCTGGTCGGCAATCATGTGCTCCCGTTCGGAAAGCGGAAGATTGCTGATAAACTCCATTGCCTGACGGATGGAAAGGCAGCAAAGCTCGTGAATATTCAGACCGTTTACCGTTACGGCAAGAATTTCATCGCTGAGTCTTGCACCCTTACATTTGGGGCAGTTGACAAGGTTAATATACCGCTCAATATCGTGCTTGGGGTAGTCCGAGGTGGTTTCGTGATAGCGGCGTTCCAAGTTGGTTGCCACACCCTCAAAGGGGGCAAGGTAATGCCCGGAGCCATAAGCACGGTTATATTCCAGCTTGATTTTTTCGCCGTTGGTTCCATAGAGTACAATGTCCTGGATTTCCTTGGGAAGGTCACGAAACGGCGTGTTGATATCAAAGCCATAGTGCTTTGCCAGAGACGTATAGTACATATGTGCCATACTGTCCTCAATTTCGGGTGCTGCCCAGCCGGTGCAATAGATTGCCCCTTCCAACAGACTCAGACTGTCATCGGCAATAATCAGCGCCGGGTCAATTTTCGACAACGCACCCAGACCGTCACACTCCGGACACGCCCCATAGGGGTTATTGAAGGAGAAGCTCCGGGGTGCTAACTCCTGCAGGCTGATGCCGCAATCCTCGCAGGCAAGGTTCTGACTGAAGGTGAGGATTTCCTTACCAAGAATTTCCACCATCACGACATCGCCGGTCAAAGTCAATGCCGTTTCCAAAGAATCGGTCAGACGTTTTTCAATATCGGCACGCACAATCAGACGGTCGACCACGATTTCGATATTGTGCTTTTTGGTTTTTTCCAGCTTGATTTCCTCGGTCAGCTCGTACTGGATTCCGTCCACACGCACACGCACATAACCGCTCTTTTTGGCATTTTCCAACACCTTGACGTGCTCACCCTTTTTGCCTCGGATGACGGGTGCCAAAATCTGAATCCGGCTTCCCTCTTCCAGCTTGGTAATCTTATCCACCATCTGATCAACCGTTTGCTTTGCTACCTCTTTTCCGCACTTCGGACAATGCGGGATTCCGATTCTGGCATATAACAAACGCAGATAGTCATAAATTTCGGTCACCGTTCCGACAGTAGAACGTGGGTTTTTTGAGGTGGTTTTCTGGTCGATGCTGATAGCAGGTGAGAGTCCGTCAATCGAATCGACATCCGGCTTTTCCATCTGCCCTAAAAACTGACGGGCATAGGAGGAAAGCGACTCGACATAGCGGCGTTGTCCTTCTGCATAGATGGTATCAAATGCCAGCGAGGATTTTCCCGAGCCGGAGAGACCGGTTAAAACAACCAGCTTTTCCCGTGGGATTTTGATACTGACATT
>SVJN01000121.1 GCA_015068965.1 Oscillospiraceae bacterium | reverse complement strand
AACTTTTCCTAAAATTTCAACTTGTTCCACAATAATCGGCTCCATAGAATCGTTTTCCGGCTGAAGGCGGAAATGACCATTTTCTTTGTAGAAGGTTTTTACGGTGGCATTCTCGCCGTCAATCATGGCAACAACGATGTCACCGTTGGATGCGTTGGGCTGACGTTCCACAATAATCAGGTCACCGTCCAAAATAGCTGCATTAATCATAGATTCGCCTTGCACACGGAGCATAAAGATATCCTTGTTTTTTGCAAAGGAAAGTGGGAGCGGGAAGGTTTCTTCATGTTCCTCTACTGCCAAAATTGGCATTCCTGCGGTTACCCGCCCGTAAACAGGAACATCCAGATAACGGTCATCTGCAGAAGCGATGCTTTGCTGATAGGGGAGGTCTGCATCTTTGTAGTTGACAACACGCATAGAACGTTTTTTTGTCGATTCCTTTACCAAAAAACCGTGCTTTTCCAGCTTGCTCAGACGGGAATGGATGGTTGCGGTAGAGGTAAGACCGACTTTGGTGCAGATTTCCCGGACTGTCGGGGGATAGCCTTTGGTTCTTTGTTGTTCTAAAATAAAGTCTAAAATTTCATAATCCTTTTCGGTTAAAGGTGCCATAGTGAGCCTCCTGTAAATTATTTTTTAACTTCTATATTCATTATAACACATCTTTTTAAAAAAATCAAACAAATGTTTTAATTTTTTTAAAATTTTTTTCTAAGACTTGCAAAAGTGTTCAAAATCGTATATACTAATATAGAAAATTGCTTCGGGAGGTATGACATGGCACTATATGCAATTTCAGATTTACACCTACCGCTTGGTGTAGATAAGCCTATGGATATATTTGGAAAGAAATGGGAAAACTATGTAGAACGACTGTATGAAAATTGGCAGGAAATTGTAAAGGCTGATGATGTGGTTGTTTTGCCGGGAGATTTTTCCTGGGCGATGTATTTAAAGGATAGTGAAGCAGATTTTTCCTTTCTGAACCGTTTAAACGGCACAAAGATTCTTTTAAAAGGAAATCATGATTATTGGTGGGAAACGAAGAGTAAATTAAACCGTTTTATTGCAGAGCATCAATATGAAAATATTCATTTTTTACAGAATAATTTTTTCTGCTACGGGAAGGTGGCTCTTTGTGGAACGCGTGGGTGGGCAAATCCTAACACGCAAGGAATCGGAAGTGAAGATGAAAAAATTTACCAACGGGAGCTTTTGCGGTTAGAGATGTCTATGCAGGAAGCCAAAAAAGCCGGAGCAGAAGAGATGATTGTATTTTTACACTTTCCGCCGGTTGTATCAGGAGATACTGATAATCCGATGGTTCGTCTGATGCAGAGCTATGGAGTACGCCAATGTGTATTCGGACATATCCATGCTGCAGGGATTGCACATGCTTTAACGGGAGAAATTTCCGGAATCCGATTCCGGTTAGTTTCGGGAGATTCTGTAAATTTTACACCTGTTTTGCTTTCAAATACGGACGAAATTCTAACAATTTATTAATTTTTTAAAAAAAGGATTGAAATTTTTGAAAAATATGATATAATAACATGAATGTAATAATGGTACAACTATGTGCCATATAAATAATTAACAATAGAGGAGGATTTACAGGATGGCTGTAAAATCAGAACAAGTAGAAAAGAACCTTGTAAAGCTGACATTTGAAATTTCAGCAGAAGCTTTTGAAGAGGCTGTACAGAAGGTTTACCAAAAGAATGTGAAGAAGATCAATGTTCCGGGCTTTCGTAAGGGAAAAGCTCCCAGAGCGATGATTGAAAAGTACTATTCAGAAGCTGTATTCTATGAAGATGCTTTGAATATGGTATTACCTGGAGCTTATGATGCTGCTTTGGCAGAGTCCGGAGCAGATGCAGTTGCAAGACCGGAAATTGATGTAGAGGACATTGAAAAGGGTAAGCCGGTTGTTGTTACTGCTTTGGTTACAACCAGACCGGAGGTAAAGCTTGGTACCTATAAGGGTATAGAAATCGAGAAAATTGAGCATACTGTAACAGATGAGGATGTTGACAAGGCATTGGAAGCTGAACAGAAAAAGCATGTCAGAATCAATCCGGTAGAAGGCAGAGCTGCACAGAACGGCGATGTAGTTACTATTGATTTTGAAGGCTTTGCTGACGGCATTGCATTCCCGGGCGGAAAAGGCGAAGGCTATGAGCTTGAATTAGGTTCAGGCAGCTTTATTCCGGGCTTTGAAGAGCAGTTGGTTGGTGTAGAAGCTGGTGCTGATACAGAAGTAAATGTTACCTTCCCGGAAGAATACCATGCAGCAGATTTGGCTGGTAAGCCGGCTCTGTTTAAGGTAAAGGTTCATGAAATTAAGGAAAAGATTTATCCGGAGCTGGATGATGACTTTGCATCTGAGGCAAGTGAATTTGAAACCCTGGCTGAAATGAAGGCTGATATCCGCAAGAAGCTGGAAGAAAAGGCTGAAAATCAGACCAAGACCGAAATGGAAAACGCAATCATCGACAAGGCTTCCGAAGCAGCTGAAATCGATATTCCGGCAGCGATGATTGAAGCTCAGATTGACCGTATGCTTAATGATTTTGCACAGCGTCTGTCTTATCAGGGCATGAACATGGAAATGTATATGAAGTACACCGGTGCAACCGAAGAAACCATGAGAGAAAACTTCCGTCCGCAGGCTGAAAAGCAGGTTCGTGTATCTTTGGTAATTGAAGCGGTTGCGAAGGCAGAAGGCATTGATGCAAACGAAGAAGAAGTTGAAGCAAAGCTTCTTGAAATGGCTAAGATGTACAACATGGAAATTGATGAACTCAAGAAGTACATGAGACCTGAGGATACTGAAGGGGTTGAAAAGGAAGTCATCTTCACTAAGGCAATCGACCTGATGGTAAACAATGCAATTGTAAAATAATTTCCTGCATCAAAAGATATTTTCAGAAAGGACTGATTGGAATGAGTTTAGTGCCTATGGTTGTCGAACAGACCGGAAGGGGAGAGCGTTCTTACGATATTTTCTCCCGTTTGTTGGAAGACCGGATTATCTTTTTGGGGGACGAGGTAAATGATGTAACTGCCAGTCTGATTGTGGCACAGATGCTTTATCTGGAGGCAAAGGATCCTGAAAAGGATATCCAATTGTATATCAATAGCCCCGGAGGCTCTATCACAGCGGGTATGGCAATTTATGACACCATGCAATACATAAAGTGTGATGTATCCACAATATGTATCGGTATGGCTGCAAGTATGGGTGCGTTTTTATTGGCGGCAGGCACAAAAGGCAAACGCTATGCACTGCCGAACAGTGAAATTATGATTCATCAGCCGCTCGGCGGTATGCAGGGGCAGGCAACAGATATCCAGATTCATGCGGAACGGATTCTGAAGATGAAAAAGCACTTGAACGAAATTCTGAGCGAACGCACAGGTCAGGATATTGATGTAATCATGGCAGATACAGAACGTGATAATTTCATGTCTGCCGAAGAAGCAAAGGCGTACGGACTTGTAGACGAAGTGTTCGTGACAAGAAAATAATGCATTTTAGGGTGCGTATCTTATGTTTGTGCGTAAGATACGCACACTTTCGCATAGTCAAAATAAATGCTATGGAGGTTTGAAATGGCAAAAGTGGATGATAAGAAGCAATTCCGATGCTCCTTTTGCGGAAAAAGCGAAGACGAAGTACAGCGTTTGATTTCCGGCCCGGGTGTCTATATCTGTAACGAATGTATTGCACTTTGTAACAGTATTATGGACGGCGATTTTGAAGGAGCAGACTATCAGGTTGATATGGAAAATCTGCCGAAGCCAAAGGAAATCAAAGCCTTTTTGGATGAGTATGTAATTGGTCAGGAGGAAGCAAAAAAAATTCTGTCTGTTGCAGTATATAACCACTATAAACGGATTCAGTTTGCAGAAAAGAATGAAAATGATGTAGAGCTTCAGAAAAGTAATATTCTGCTTATTGGTCCGACCGGTTCGGGAAAAACCTTTTTGGTACAGAACTTGGCAAGGGTTTTAAATGTTCCGTTTGCGATTGCAGATGCGACCTCATTAACAGAAGCCGGTTATGTGGGTGAAGATGTTGAAAATATTCTCCTAAAGCTGATTCAGGCGGCAGATTATGATATCGAATCGGCAGAAAAAGGGATTATCTATATTGATGAAATTGATAAAATTGCCCGGAAGTCTGAGAATGTCTCTATCACAAGAGACGTTAGCGGTGAGGGTGTACAGCAAACACTGTTAAAGGTGTTAGAAGGAACGGTTGCATCGGTTCCGCCCAATGGTGGAAGAAAGCATCCGCATCAGGAATTTATCCAGATTGATACAACCAATATCCTCTTTATCTGTGGAGGTGCGTTTGACGGTATCGAAAAGATTATCGGAAACCGTGTTGGGAAAAAAGGACTCGGTTTTGGTGCTGAAATTACAGAAAAGAAATCAGAAAATATGAATGAATTGCTGCAACAGATTGCTCCGCAGGATTTATTAAAATTTGGTCTGATTCCGGAATTTATCGGTCGTTTGCCGATTATTGCAAAGCTTGATAAGCTTGACCGTGCGGCACTGATTAAGATTCTGACAGAACCGAAAAATGCACTGATTAAACAGTATAAGGCACTTCTGGATATCGACGGAGTTGAATTGGATTTTGAGCCTGAGGCGGTTGAAGCAATTGCAGAAAAAGCAATTAAGCGTAATACCGGTGCGAGAGGCTTGCGTTCAATTATTGAGGAAACGATGACTGAAATCATGTTTGAGGTTCCGTCAGATGAGCGGATTGTCAAGTGTACCGTTACCAGGGAAAGCATTGAGGAAGGCACAAAGCCGGAGTTAATCTTTGCAGATAGTGAAAGCTGTGGCGCATAAAAATCGGGGCAAAAGCATCTGGGTGTTTTTTGCCCCTTTTCACTTTATAGGAAACTGCGTTCCTATAAGTAAAAAGAATTGAATGCCCGTGCGAAATTTTCCGCCAATGGCGGAAACGCACATGGGCGAAACTAAAGCAGTGGCAACCAACGACTCGTCGTCTCGACTTTGCGAGAGTGACTCGTCGGGTTGCTGTTGCATACGACGCAAAACGAAATCAAAGATTTCTGTGCGTCAGTAACCGTTATGCTTCTTCTTACCGCCTTTATATAAATTTGAAATTACCTGCAAATTTAGAGGCGGTTGCGGCGAAGCCGTTTTGTTCCTTTATAGGAAACTTCGTTCCTATAAAGCAAAAAGAATTGAATGCCCGTGCGAAATTTTCCGCCAATGGCGGAAACGCACATGGGCGAAACAAAGCATTCTGCTTCTTCTTACCGCTCTGTGTCACTTTCAAGTACAAAATGATTTTATAGAGCGGTTGCGGCGAAGCTGCTTTGTTCTTTTATAAGAAAAACAGAAAGGAACCGGTGATAAAAATGTTTGTTTCAGAATGTTTAGGAATCAATGAAGAAAAGCACCTGACAATCGGTGGTGTGGATACCGTCAGCCTGGCAAAGGAGTATGGAACGCCGCTTTATGTCATGGATGAGGATATGATTCGTAAAAATTGCAGAATGTATAAAAATGCAATGGATCAACACTATGAAAACGGACTTGTTCTTTATGCAAATAAAGCATTTTGTTCATTGTTTACCTGTCGGATTGCTCAGGAAGAAGGATTAGGTCTGGACGTTGTTTCGGGCGGTGAGCTTTATACTGCAATCAAAGCAGGCTTTCCGATGGGGAAAATCTGTTTCCATGGGAATAATAAAACCAGGGAAGAACTGGAAATGGCGGTGGAAAACCGTGTCGGACATATTGTGGTAGACAACATCTATGAGCTGGAGCTTTTAGATAGCATTGCGGCAAAGAAACAAATGGTTCAGAATATTATGTTCCGTATCAAGCCGGGCATTGATGCACATACCCATAGCTTTATCCAGACCGGACAAATTGACTCTAAATTCGGTGTTGCATTAGAGAATGGTGAAGCAATGGATATTATCCAAAAAGCAATTGGGATGCACCATGTCAGATTGACGGGAATTCACTGTCATATCGGTTCGCAGATTTTTGATATCGAACCGTTCTGCAAAGCGGCAGAGGTCATGATTGACTTTATGGCAGATGTCAAAGAACAGCTTGGTTTTGAAATAGAAGAGCTGAACTTAGGCGGTGGCTATGGGATTATGTACACCGAGCAGGATGACCCGATTGCCTATGACCGATATATTGAGCATGTATCAAAGGTTGTTCACGCCTCAGCGCAAAAAAGAGGAATCAAGGAACCGTTTATTTATATGGAGCCGGGACGTTCCATCGTTGCATCTGCAGGAATTACCCTCTATACAGTCGGCGGAATCAAGGATATCAAAAATGTACGTAAATATGTTTCGGTTGATGGCGGTATGTGCGATAATCCTCGTTATATCCTTTACCAGTCGGAGTATATGGCAGTTGTTGCAAACCACGCAGATAAAAAACCGAATCAGACGGTCACCGTTGCCGGAAAATGCTGTGAATCGGGAGATTTGCTTTTAAAGGATACCCAACTTCCGGATGTTTCTGTTGGTGACACCTTGGCGGTACTTGCAACCGGTGCTTATAACTATTCTATGGCATCCAATTATAACCGGATTCCTAAACCTGCAGTCGTGGCTGTTTCGGGCGGAAAATCAAGGGTTGTAATCC
>SVJN01000120.1 GCA_015068965.1 Oscillospiraceae bacterium | reverse complement strand
ATTGCCCGGTTGGGATGCAAGCTATACCAAGGACGGCATGAAGGCGTTGTTGGAAAAGTATCAGCACATTTCTGAAGAGGATTTGTGGAACAACTTAAAATATTTTTTAGACCGTGTGATTAAGGTAGCAGAGGAAGTAAAAGTAAAAATGGCAATCCACCCGGACGATCCGCCCTGGAGCATTTTCGGCTTGCCGAGAATCATCACAAACAAAAAGAATTTAGAACGGTTTTTAAAGCTTTATGACAGTCCCTATAACGGTCTGACGCTTTGTGCCGGCTCTCTGGGCGTGACAAAGGAAAATGATATTGCGGATTTGGTCAGAACCTTTGCAGACCGGATTCCCTTTGCACATATGCGTAACATCAAGATTACTGGGGAAAAGTGCTTTGAAGAATCTGCACATTTTTCCGAATGCGGTTCTTTGGATATGGTGGCAATCATGAAGGCTTATCATGATGCAGGCTTTACCGGCTATATGCGTCCCGACCACGGAAGAATGATTTGGGGAGAAAAAGGACGTCCCGGCTATGGGCTCTATGACCGTGCTTTGGGTGCGGTTTACTTAAACGGAATCTGGGAAACCTTGGAAAAGACTAACTAAGAGGGATAGTAATATGGAGATTTTAAAAAAATTACCCATGCCCGATGGGATGACAAAAGCAGAAATCGTGGATTTATTACTGCATGAGGAGTACGGCTATCTGCCCGAGGCACCGCAATCTGTCGTTGCTGAGGTAGTGGGTGAGGAAAAAAACTTCTGTGCCGGAAAAGCAACGCTTAGGCATCTGAAGCTTCATACCAAAAATTCATTTGGCGATTTTTCCTTCCCGGTTTTCTATGCGTGTCCGAATGAAAAAAATGAGCCAGTTCCTTGCTTTATTCATATCAACTTCCGGAATTTGGTTCCCGACCGCTATCAGCCGACCGAGGAATTGATTGATGCAGGCTTTGCGGTACTCACCGTTTTTTATAAGGATATTTCCTCGGATGACGGAGATTTTACCAACGGACTTGCCGGAGTAGTTTATCCGAACGGAAAACGTACCGACACGCAATGCGGAAAAATCGGTCTTTGGGCATGGGCGGCAATGCGTGTGATGGATTATGCACAGACGTTGCCGGAAATTGACGGTGGAAAAATCAGTGTGGTCGGACATTCCAGACTGGGAAAAACGGCATTGCTCACAGGAATGCTGGATGAGCGGTTTTTCTGTGCCATTTCTAACGATTCTGGTTGTAGCGGTGCGGCTTTATCGAGAGAAAATGATGGCGAAACCATAGCAAAAATTTATGAAGTATTCCCGTTCTGGTTCTGTGAACGATATGCAAAATATGCCAATCAGGAGGACGGTATGCCCTTTGACCAGCATTATCTGATTGCAGCAAACTATCCGCACCGTGTTTATGTTGCAAGCGCAGAAGGGGATGCCTGGGCGTGTCCGAAAAATGAGTATTTATCCTGCGTTGCGGCAAGCAGCTTTTACGAAAAGCAGGGAAAACCCGGATTCGTACATCCGCCCCGCATTGCAGAGGTGGGCGAATGTTTTCATGAGGGGTGGATTGCCTATCATAAGCGTGCAGGAACGCATTATTTGTCCCGGGATGATTGGAAATTTTATATAGACTATCTGAATCAACATTTATAGGTGGTGACCAAAATGAGAATCAATGTTTTAGAATATGGAGCAATTGGTGACGGAATTTACGATAACTATAAAGCATTTCAGGCTGCACTTGATAGCGGAGCAGATGAAATTGTAATTCCGCAAGGCATCTATTGCATTTCCCAAACACTCAAGGTTCATTCCAATATTTGCATTGTGGCTGATAAAACAGCAAAGATAATGCTGAAAAGCCGGAATCGGCTGAAAAGAAACGATTTTCTGCTCAGTAATGCAGATACAATAGACGGAAATGAAAATATTAAAATTATTGGTGGTATATGGGATGGAAATAATATGTTGCAGGAACACGAAAAACCGGATTTGTTTGATAAAGACGGATATTCCGGAGTGATTCTCAATTTTGTAAATGTAAAAAAATTGGTGCTGAAAGATATGGTCCTGGCAAATTCTGTCACATTTTATGTGCGGATGTGCAGGGTACATCATTTTGAAATTGAAAATATTGATTTTATTTCAGACCGGTTTGGAAAAAATCAGGACGGACTGCATTTTGGCGGCGATGTCAGGCATGGAGTTGTAAAAAATATACGGGCGTTGAATTATGGGCAGACCAATGATGACATGATTGCCTTGAATGCAGATGACAGCATAGAAAGAGTGGAAAATCTGGATTTGTGCAGAGATACAATCGAGGATATTACCTTTGAAAACATTTTCGCACAAAACTGTTATACCATTATCAGAATGCTGAGCGTTACCGCTGCAATTAAAAATATACGGATGAAAAATATATATGGCGGATTCCGATGTAATGCAATCAATGCAGATGCGGCAAGATACTGCAGAACACCGTTGTTTTTGGAAGAAGATTTTCCAGATGGAGTTGGTCAGATCAGTGATATCCGGATTGAGCATTTTGTTTGTTATCCGGTGTTTGAACTGGATGAAGATTTTGGCGGTACAAAATCGGTTCCGAAAACAGCGTTGCAGTTTGAAAGTCAGATGGATGATTTCAGGATTACGGATTTTGAATATCTGACCGAACATCCGGAAAAGTGTCCGGCATTATCGTGCAAGAACTTAACTGCTCAGAAGATTTGTGCCGATGACGAGGAATATTGTTTATATGATAAAAATGAGAAACTGATATTAAATAAGTTTAAAAGCTTATCTTTGAACTTAGAAAAATAGAAATTTTTGAGGTGAGAAAAATGAATTTACCATTTGAACTGGATTTATCAGGAAAGGTGGTTGTTGTCACCGGTGGCGGCGGTGTTTTGTGCGGAATGTTTGCCCGTGCGTTGGGGGCGTGCGGTGCAAAGGTAGCGGTGCTTGACTTAAGAGAGGAAAGTGCACAAAAGGTTGCAGAAGAAATCAAGGCAGAGGGCGGTATCGCAAAGGGTTACTGTGCCAATGTGCTGGAAAAAGCATCCTTAGAAGCGGCAAGAGAACAGATTTTAGCCGATTTTGGAACCTGCGATATTCTCTTAAACGGAGCAGGCGGAAATCACCCTAAGGGAACCACGCAAAAGGAATATTTTGACCGTGGCGACTTAGATTCTGATTTTACTACGTTTTTTGATTTGGATCCGCAGGGAGTGGAATTTGTATTTAACCTGAATTTTTTGGGTACACTCCTGCCAACACAGGTGTTTGCAAAGGATATGGCAAAGGCAGAAAAGGGAAATATTATCAATATTTCCTCCATGAATGCGTTTTGTCCGCTCACCAAAATTCCGGCATACAGCGGTGCAAAGGCGGCAGTTTCCAACTTTACACAATGGCTGGCAGTACATTTTTCAAAAATAGGTATCCGTGTCAATGCAATTGCACCGGGATTCTTTGTAACCGACCAGAACCGTGCTTTACTCTTTGATGAAAACGGACAGCCAACCCCCAGAACCGAAAAGATTTTAGCGGCAACCCCGATGGGACGCTTCGGAGATGCAGAAGAGTTAATCGGAACACTTCTGTGGTTAGTCAATGACAAGGCATCCGGCTTTGTGGACGGTGTTGTGATTCCGGTTGACGGAGGCTTTGCGGCATATAGTGGTGTATAAAGGTCTTGACTTTATTTAGTTTGTATGGTATGATATGGAAAACATGAGGAGGAAATGACATGAAAAGAATTTTATTTCAGGGTGATTCTATCACCGATTGCGGAAGAGACAGAGAAAATTTCTACGGCTTGGGTTGCGGTTATCCCAACCAGCTTGCAGAACGGATTGGATTTTTATACCCGGCAGAATTTGAGGTGGTAAACCGTGGAATCAGCGGAAACCGTGTTACCGACCTTCTGGCGCGTTGGAAGTGTGATTGCCTGAATTTGAAGCCGGATATTCTGAGTATTATGATTGGTGTCAATGATGTATGGCATGATTTTATTTCAGAAGTGCCAAACGGCGTCAATACCCCGTTATACGAAAAAATTTATACCATTTTATTAGAGGAAACGCTCCGGGTATTGCCGGATGTCAAGATTGTTTTATTAGAACCGTATGTTCTGCATGGAACTGCTACCGATGAACTCTGGGACACATTCTCGTCTGCAGTAGCAGAAAAGCGAGAGGTTGTATATAAGCTTGCAGAAAAGTTTAACCTCCCGGTTGTACCATTACAGAAAAAGCTTGACGAAGCATATCAGAACGCACCTGCAGGCTACTGGAGCCAGGACGGTGTACATCCGACTCCGGCAGGTCATGCGCTCATTGCCGATGCGTGGTTAGAAACCGCACAAGCATTGTTGAAGTAAAGAAAAGAATCATATTTTGCAGTTTTTTCTCTTTTTCTATTGACAGAATGGGAAAAAACGGTTATAATATTAATGATACTGAGATGTAGAGACGTATCAAAACAAAGGGTACCTTTGTTTTGATGCGTCTTTTTTACTTTATAGGAAACTTCGTTTTTTACTGTATAGGAAATTGCGTTTTTTAATGGAAAGGATGGGAAAAATATGTATGATGTAGCAATCATCGGTGCCGGAGTTGTCGGCGGAATGCTGGCAAGAGCATTATCCCGGTACGAGCTTCGGGTCTGTATTTTAGAAAAGGAAAATGATGTTGCAATGGGCGCAACCCGTGCAAATTCTGCGATTGTACACGCAGGCTTTGATGCAAAGGTGGGTTCCCTAAAGGCAAAGCTCAATGTAAAAGGCTCAGAAATGATGGAGCAGGTTACCAAGGAATTAGGGGTAAAATATCAGAAAAACGGTTCTTTGGTGATCGGATTTTGTGAGGAAGACAAGCAAACCATCAAAGAGCTTTACGAACGAGGCAATGAAAACGGTGTCAAGGGATTGGAAATTTTAGAGGGGACTGCATTAAAGGAGAAGGAACCAAATCTTTCCGACAATGTAGTTTGTGCGTTATATGCACCGACCGGAGCAATTACCTGCCCGTATGAATTAACCCTTGCGGCAATCGGTAATGCAATGGACAACGGTGTGGAGCTGATTCGGAATTTCTGCGTAGACCGGATTGAACAAACAGAGCAGGGTTACGAAATTTTCTCGGGTAGTCAATCGGTGGTTGCCGGCTGTGTTATCAATGCAGCAGGTGTCTATTCTGATGCGATTGCAAAGCTGATTGGAGACGATTCCTTCTGTGTACATCCCAGACGGGGCGAGTATATGCTCTTGGACCGGGAATGTGGCACCCTGGTATCGCACACCATATTCAGAACTCCGAGTAAAATGGGTAAGGGGATTTTAGTTTCTCCGACGGTAGACGGAAATCTCCTGCTCGGACCGACCTCGGTTGATATGGAGGATAAAGAGGATAAAAGCACCACGCAGGACGGTTTTGCAAGCATCATCCGTGAGGCGGCTGAAAATGTAGAAGGCATTCCTTTTAATAAAGTAATCACTTCCTTCTGTGGCTTGCGTGCCGCAGGAGATACCGGGGATTTTATCATCACAGAGCCAAAGCCCGGATTTATCAATGCAGCAGGAATCGAATCGCCGGGACTTTCGGCTTCTCCGGCAATTGCAGAATATATTGTAGATATGCTGAAGCAGTCCGGACTTTCCCTGAAAGAAAAAGCGGACTATCAGCCAAACAGAAAGCCGATGCACTATTTTAAGGAAGCATCCATCGAAGAAAAGAACGAAATCATCCGCAAAAATCAGGCATTCGGTCGGGTGATTTGCCGATGCGAAACAGTAACCGAGGGCGAGATTTTAGAAGCAATTCATCAAAACCCGGGTGCAAGGGATTTAGACGGTGTTAAGCGCCGGACCAGAGCACAGATGGGACGTTGTCAGGGTGGTTTTTGTATGCCCTATATTGTAGAGCTTCTGTCCCGGGAGTTGGGAATTCCTTACGAGGAAGTGACCAAAAACGGCGGTGCGTCAATCGTCAACATCGGCAAAACAAAGGAGGGTGCAGAAAATGACTGATTTGGTAATTATCGGCGGAGGTCCGGCAGGCATGAGTGCGGCGGTTGCGGCATATGAGGCAGGCATCCGGGACATTCTGATTTTGGAACGGGATGCAAGTCTTGGCGGAATTTTGCAGCAGTGCATCCATAACGGTTTCGGTCTGCACAAATTTGGCGAAGAGCTGACCGGGCCGGAATACGCATGGCGTTATGAAAAGCAGGTAAGAGAGTTAGGGATTCCGTTTGAACTAAATACTATGGTACTGGATATCACCCCAGACCGTGTGATTACGGCAACCAGCACCGAAAAGGGAATCTTTCAGATTCAGGCAAAGGCAATTATTTTAGCAATGGGATGCCGGGAGCGTCCAAAGGGTGCGTTAAACATTGCCGGAGACCGCCCGGCAGGGATTTACAGTGCCGGAACTGCACAGAAATTTGTCAATATGAAGGGCTATATGCCGGGGAAGAATGTTGTGATTTTAGGTTCGGGCGATATCGGTCTGATTATGGCAAGAAGAATGACCTTAGAGGGTGCAAAGGTACACGCAGTTTGTGAGCTGATGCCATACTCCGGCGGTCTTGCAAGAAATATTGAGCAATGCCTGAATGATTTTGATATTCCGTTAAAATTAAGTCATACCGTGGTCGAAATCCACGGTAAGGAACGTGTTACCGGTGTCACAATTGCCAAGGTGGATGAGAACAGAAAACCGATTCCGGAAACAAAAGAATATATTGCGTGTGATACCTTGTTATTGTCTGTCGGTC
>SVJN01000119.1 GCA_015068965.1 Oscillospiraceae bacterium | reverse complement strand
TGCAATGTAATCAAAGCCTAATTCCTTTGCCTTTTCGAGCATTGCTCCGAATTTCAGATATTTGTTGCATACAATGCACGGATTCGGGGTTCTGCCGGCGATATATTCTGCCACAAAATGCTCAACCACCTTTTCCCGGAATAAATCCTGCAAATCCAACAAATAAAAATCAATGCCCAGGTGTTCACATACACGCCGGGCATCCGCCTCACTGTCCGGTTTATCTGTGGTGCTCCAAAGTCGCATCATCGCTCCTGCAACCTCATAGCCCTGCTCCTTTAATACTGCCGCCGCAACTGAGCTATCCACGCCGCCACTCATACCGATTAACACTTTTTTCAAGCCATTCACTCCTATCCGAGCAGATGCTCAACCAGAATTTTTACACCAATAAATACCAATACCAATCCACCGGCAATTTCTGCTCTGTTTCCGAATAAATCTCCGCATTTTCCACCCAGCAATACCCCTGCACCGGAAATAAAAAAGGTCAGAACACCAATATAGCCTGCCGCCGGAATGATTGCAGTGGTCAAGCCACCCAAAAAGGTCATTGACATGGTTGCAAAGGTAACACCGACCGCCAGTGCATCAATGCTGGTTGCAATCGCCATTAAGGTAAGGAGCTTTAAATCCAGCGGATTGCTGATTTCTTCTTCCTTTGGATGCATTGCCTCCCAAATCATTTTACCGCCGATAAAACCAAGCAGACCGAACGCAATCCAATGGTCTACGCTCACAATATAGGCGGCAAAGCTTGTTGCAAGTATCCAGCCGATGCAGGGCATAAAAAACTGGAAACCACCAAAAAACAAGCCAATCCGACCGGCATGAGAAAGCTTTGCCTTCCCGAGCAGAATTCCGCTGCTGACCGAAACCGAAAATGCATCCATTGCAAGCCCGATTGCAATCATGGTTAATGTGATTATATCCATCTGATACCCCTTCTATCAATTCTATTCGCTGGTCCTGTCCCGCGTCATCAAGGAGAATACCGCCTCTTTTGCATTCTTTCCCTCGTAAAGAATTGCGTGCGCCTGCTCCACAATCGGCATTTCAATGCCATATTTTTTACTCAATGCAAATGCAGCATTGGTGGTGTTGACACCCTCTACTACCATATGCACCTCTTGGAGGGTTTCTTCCAGCGATTTTCCTTTTCCCAACAAAATTCCGGCACGTCTGTTCCGACTGTGCATACTGGTGCAGGTTACAATCAAATCACCGATTCCGGAAAGTCCGGAAAAGGTTTCCGCATCTGCGCCCATTTTTACACCAAGACGGGTAATCTCCGCTAAGCCTCTTGTCATCAATGCAGCTTTGGTATTATCCCCATAGCCCAAACCGTCCGAAATTCCTGCACACAAGGCAATGACATTTTTTAAAGCGCCCCCTAACTCCACACCAATCATATCTGTCCCGGTGTAGACACGGAATACATCATCCATAAAAACGTCCTGCACCATCTGCGCAAGCGCCTGATCCTCCGATGCCACAACATTAGTGGTCGGCAGACCGATGCTGACCTCCTCTGCATGAGAGGGTCCACTCATAACCGCAATCCGTGCTTGCGGAATCTCTTCCCGGTAAACCTCAGAAAGCCGGAGCAGGGTTCCTTCCTCCAAACCCTTGGAAAGATTCACCATCTTCTGCCCTTCCTGCACAAAGGCTGACATTTTCTTTGCGGTTACACGGGTTGCCGGACTCGGCACAACCGTCACAATCAATTCTGCATCCCGGATACATTCCTCCATATCGGGACTGCAATAGATATTTTCCGGGAAGGAGATTCCCGGCAAAAATTCTTTATTTTCACGATCGGCAGAAAGCCGTTCACTTTCTTCCCGAAGATAACTCCACAAAAACACCTCATAGCCATGACGTGCCAGAAGCACTGCGATTGCCGTTCCCCAGCTACCTGAACCAATCACCGATATTTTCATGACTGCTTCTCTCCCTTATTCTTTTTTTGAAACAATTTACTTTCGGTTCCGGCACGCAGTCGGATGATGTTGGTACGATGCTTATAAATCAGCAGGATTCCCAACAAAGCCGCAGAAACCACCGCAACACCGTTCCAGGAATCACTTCCAACTAAATATGCCGCCAGACCGCAGGGGTAAAGAATCCCTGCACAAATAGAGCCAAGAGAAACATAGCGGGAAATCACCATAATCAGAATCGCAATCACCGCAACAATCAGACCAACCTGCCAGTTGGTTGCAAGCACGACGCCCAAGCTGGTTGCAACCCCCTTGCCGCCACGAAACCGGAAGAACACCGGATAATCATGTCCGACTACTGCAAAAAATCCGGCATAATACTTCAGATTTCCTCCAAAAAGGAACTGCTCCTGCACAGAACGTGTGAACATATCGGTATTTTTTACCACAATCCAATCCACCAGCATTGCTAAAAGCACCGCAAGAACGCCCTTTAAGGCATCGAGCACCAACGTCAGAATGGCAGGCTTTTTTCCGTGCACACGCAACATATTGGTCGCACCGGCATTTCCGGAGCCTTCCTGACGGATATCCTTACCGCTGATTCTTTTTGCAATCAGAATGGAGTTTGAAATACTACCCAGCGCATAGGAAACCAGACATACCAACAAAGCAATCATGTATAACATTATTTTTCCCCCTTATTTTCCCTGCTTTTCACGGATAATGAAATGAATCGGTGTTCCTTCAAAGCCAAATGCTTCCCGGAACTGATTCTCAATAAAACGCAAGTAGGAATAATGGAATAAATCCTTTGAATTGACAAAGAGTACAAAGGTCGGCGGTGCCGAAGAGGCTTGCGTTCCGTAATAAATTTTCAACCGCTTTCCCTTATCTGACGGAGGCTGTTGCTTTGCCATTGCCTCATTTAAGATATCATTAAGCATTCCGGTGGTAATTCTGCGTTTGTGCTGTTGATTGACCAGCTTAATCTCACCCAGCAGATTTTCCACACGTTGTCCGGTCTTTGCAGAGATAAAGAGAATCGGTGCATAGGACATAAAGGCAAAGGTTTCCTTAACCCGTTCCCGAAATACGTTCATGGTTTTGTCGTCCTTTTCAATTGCATCCCATTTGTTCACGCAAATGATGCAGGCTTTTCCCTGTTCATGTGCATAGCCGGCAATTTTGGTATCCTGCTCGGTCATTCCCTCCTGCGCATCAATCATAATGACACAGACATCACTGCGGTCAACTGCTGCCAAGGAACGCACCACGCTGTAGCGCTCTACCACCTCTTCGATTTTGCCGCGTTTACGCATTCCTGCGGTGTCAATCAGAAGATATTTATCTCCGTTATGCTCAAAATGTGAGTCAATTGCATCACGGGTCGTTCCGGCAATGTTGGAAACAATCACACGTTCCTCCCCTAAAATCCGGTTAATGAGAGAGGATTTTCCGGCATTCGGTCTGCCAATGACGGCAACCTTTACCTCATCCTCATCCTCGGTGGTATCGGCATCCTCCGGGAACCGCTCGCAAACTGCATCCAACAAATCCCCCACGCCCAGACCGTGAGTGGAAGAAATTGCAATCGGGTCTCCTAAACCAAGGTTATAAAATTCATAAAACTCAAACGGAGGATCTCCGATATTATCCACCTTATTGACTGCCAAAACAATTTTTTTCTTTGCTTTTAACAGCATTGCTGTAACATCCTGGTCGTTTGCAGTCACGCCGTCCTTGACATTGACCAACAAAATCACAACATCCGCCATGTCGATTGCAAGCTCTGCCTGCCGACGCATCTGTACCAGGATTTCGTCCTTGCTTGCCGGCTCAATACCGCCGGTATCCACCAGGGTAAACGCCTTATCCAGCCAGACTGCATCTGCATAGATACGGTCACGGGTAACTCCCGGTGTATCCTCTACAATGCTGATTCTCTGTCCGGATATTTTATTGAATAATGTAGATTTTCCGACATTCGGTCTTCCTACAATTGCTACTAACGGTTTCATATCTGTATTCCTTCCTTATCAAGCGGAATTCCTCCGCAATTTATCAAAACAGTTCTTCTCCTAACATCGCTTCTGCCAGCTCATAGCCGTCATTATCGACCGGGCAAACCGGCATGGCGAGGGTTTTTAAAACATCCTCCAGGCTCACATCATCCAAAAATACATCCTCTCCGTCCCGGAGCATCACCGACGGAATCAGCAGGATGTCGGCCTTTTCCTCATTCTGCATCCGACGGATTAAATCTCCTCCTGTCACCAGACCTGCAACGGTTACCCCACCGCCAAAAAATTCATTTTTGACTGCACAAACCGTAACCGAAACCCCGGGAGCTTTCTGCTCTATCCGTTGCGCACATTCCTTCATCAGCGGATATGCCAGCTCTCCGGTTGCAAGCAGAACACGGCGGTTTCGTTTTTTTGGTTCTATTAATTCTAATGCCGCATCAAATTCTTCCTTCAAGGATGCGACCAGACCGACTCCGTTCTCCATCTGCGGAAAGCCCTCATAAGCATCTGCCTTCGGAATTGGGAGCTTTGCCATCAGATAAAATTCATCGGACAAATAAACCATCCGGGTTCCGATTTCCTGTTGCAGCTTTTCCTGCCATGCCTCCACCTGACGAACCGTTTCATATGCACTTCTTGCATCAAATGCTTTTAGTGGACAAAGCCCCTCCCGATACCGTGTCAACCCGACCGGAACCACTGACAAGCTCGAAACAAACGGAGAAAGCTTCGCCAAATCCGCAATGGTACGGTCTAACTCTGCACCGTCGTTATAGTCCCGACAAAGCACAATCTGACAGTTCATATACATCCGGTTTTCGGCAAATTTCTGCATAATTTCATAAATCCTGCCCGCAAAACGGTTAGAAAGCATTTCCTTTCTCAATTCCGGATTGGTGGTATGTACCGAAATATTAATCGGAGAAACACGCATCCGGATCAAACGGTCAATTTCCTCGTCCGAAAGATTGGTAAGTGTGACATAATTCCCCTGTAAAAAGGAAAGCCGGGTATCGTCATCCTTGAAATAGACAGTTTCACGCATTCCCTTCGGCAGCTGGTCGATAAAGCAGAAGATACATTTATTCTGACAGCTTTTTGCCTCTGCAATCAAGCCACTTGTAAATTCGATTCCCAAATCCTCATAATCATTTTCAATCAGAATCTGCTCGATGCTTCCATCCTTTTTTTGCACCTCAAGCTCAACCTCCGGCTCGGCAGTCAGATAGCGATACTCTAAAATATCATGAATTTCCTCGCCGTTAATCCGTCGGATGACATCTCCTTCAGAAATCCCGGCTTCCTCTGCCAAAGAACCGGGTTCGCAGGTTAAAACAGTAGTATCCGATTGTTTCATTCTTTTTTCTCCTTGCTTTATTTTTGTGTGTCGTTTATTCCGTAATACGAATCATTTCTCCTGGTTTTACACAATAGCTTTTTCCGTCCACATCAAACCAGACTTCCTGCACCGACGGATTGTATACCAAAGTTCCGGATGCACTGTAATGCAGGCTCTGATACGCCTTAACATAATCATAAATTTCGATATTGGTTGCATACCAGGTATCTGATTTTCCCGAAAGCTTTTCGCAGATTGTTTCCATATGCTCCCAATTATCATCTCTGTCAAATTCATAGCTATGTCCCCAAAGATAGAACAGACGACAGTTTTTTCTTGAATGAGAAATATCCGACGAAAAAACATCCAGCTTTAAAAATTTGTCAATGTATTCCATAATCTTCGGATTATTATGGTGTGCCGTCGGCATCCACGCATGAAAATCATCCGGCAACATAAACCCGTCATTATCTCCGCCCAACGTTCTGGAATAAGCAATATCCAACTCGGTCAGATATTGTTTGATGGCCTCATAGGTTCCGAGATTTCCCATCAGCGTGATTCCCGAATCGGGATATGCCATACCACGAATGATACAATCGCACTTTTCTTCCAATTCCAATCTACAATCCAAAACATCCCGAATCCCTTCAATCGGACGCATATTTCCATTTGCTCTGTGATTGGCACCATGTACGGCAATTTCATGTCCTTTGGTAAGAAAATATTCCTGGATTTCCTCTTTGGTAAAAATAACCCCACGTATAAATTCACAGTTATAGTTAAAAGTTCCCTTTAACCCAAATCGGTCAAACAATGCCGCAAGCCGCTTATCCTGTGGCACACCGTCATCATAGCTGAAAGTAACTGCCTTTGCTTTTCCACCCGGATATCTCATAAAAACCGATCTCATATTCTCATCCTTTCTTTGTCCGTTCACTCCTATCCATAGTATATTATAACGTTTTTCTGAGATATTGTCAATGCGTTCGGAAAAAGAAAAAAGGAATTCTATACGAAAACACCCCGCAATATATGTTCTTTACAAATTGCAGGATGTTGTCGATATACTTTTACCGACTCAGAGCAATTTCTCTTGAGCCTTTTTTTTCTCTAAAACCAAAATCTGTTCGTTCCATTTTTCTTGCAACAACTCCAGTTTTCTGGCTTTTCGCACCAATAAATCCTCCGACAATGACTGATTATTTTTTGTACACCAATCGCACTTTTTTCTGAGAAAATATCTACTGACCTCTATCCTTACTCCCCCCAAAAAAACCATCCAAGCAAGCATTAGGTATTTTTTATCCTCCATTCTTTCCAACTCCGTTTCACGGCGTCATTTCTGCAAGGCATCTCCCCCGCTCCGGCAAGCATTTCTCCGGACATAGACGTTTTTTCTTAGTATTTTCAAAATCACGAGAAACATTCGAAGAAAATTCTTTTTTTCTGTCGAACACTTTTTTCCCTTCGACAAAAGCTCCCACTTTTTTCAAAAGGATTTTTCCCGCTCCCGGCAGAAAACGGAATAAGAGATTTAAAAAACACAGGAGGAAAAAGCATGAAAATTACATTAATCGGAAACAAACGAGCCATTTTAGTACAACCGGACTGCGAATTAGACCACCACATTGCCGCTGTACTGAGAGAAAAAATTGATTCC
>SVJN01000118.1 GCA_015068965.1 Oscillospiraceae bacterium | reverse complement strand
CACACTATTAAAACCGCACTCAAAACAGAGGTCGGTCACAGAAATAGATTGGCTCGCAAGCAGGGTTGCGGCGTAGGAGAGACGGGTTTTTGTCAGATATTCTCCAAGGCTCATGCCGAAATATGCCTTGAACTGACGGCAAAAATAAGAGGGGGAATAACCGCACACACCGCTGATTTGCGAGAGGGTAAGCGGAGCCTGGAAATGATTGCTGATATAGCTGATTGCATAGCTGATTTCCTCCGGCAGGGAGGTTTTTGCGGTTGTTTTGGTCTGACGTAAAAATAAGATGACCACCCGTTCCAAGAGATTCTGGAGTGCCGGATAGGAGAGTGCATCCTCAGAAGAATCAAATTCCTGCTTGAGCTGAATGAGTGCATTGGTAAGCGTACTGTCGCAGGAGAGAATGCCGGCTTTTTGTGCGGAAAGGCTCAATTCCTTCGGGAGATTCCGGTCAAGCCAATGAATGGTGATGGTACGAACCTGCTTTTGGGGGATTTTTTCGTAGGAATGTAAATCAACCGGTGTTAAAAAAACCAAATCACCGGCATGGAGTGTGTGATATTCACCATTTAAACAGATGTTGATTTCACCCTCCCAGATGTAGTCAAACTCGTAGAAGGTGTGCCGGTGTGCGGCATAGTCGCCCGGCGTGTGCGATGCAACCGAAATTCCGTATAAATGCGGACAGTCGCTTGTCTGGATGCAGTTGGGAAGAGGATGTTTTTTCATCAGAAGCAATCTCCTTGGTAAATGGCTTATTATGGGGTTTCCGGCATAAAACAAATAAGAGTAGGGAACGACCTGCGTGTCGTTCCGAATCCTTGCAGGGAACGACCTGCGTGTCGTTCCGAATCCCTGAAGGCGGTGTGTAAAAAAGCGGAACGCCACACAGGGCGTTCCCTACAAAATTTTTTACTTTTGCGTGAGTGTTTCCCGGTAATGAGAAACTACCAGAAGGTGTCTTAGTTATTTAACATTGTTTCAAGCAAACTATATGCAAACAGCTTGTGCATCGCCTGATTCGGATGATTGATTCCGTTAATCAGCAATCTTGTGGTACGGACACCGTTTTCACGGAGCTTTTTCCACTTTGCATAGCAATCGCAGACCGGAATCCCGAATTCTGCAGAAACCTTTCTTGTTTCCTCCATAAAGGTGTCCATCCAGCCGTTATTCTGACGTTCGCAGGTGACATCTGCATATTCTCTGTACTGCGGCTCGATTGCGGCTTCGATGATTTCATCGTTCATCATATTTTCGGTCATGAAGATGATTTCAATATCATTTTCCTGCAGTTTAGTAAAGATAGCACGCAGGTTATCTGCAAAGGTTTTTAGCGGGTCCTCGGTTTTGACATCGTTATCGTTCAAGCCGAATGCAACCACGCACAAATCCGGCTTTTTGGAAATAATATCACGGTCTATCCGTTCTACTGCAAAGCCTGCGGTGGTTCCGCCGATGCCTGCGTTTATCATATCTACCGGAACACCGGGGAATAACACCTCAATCATTTTTTTGAGCTGGTTATGATAAACCATTTCCAAATCAATCCCTCCACGAAGAGCGCCCTGGGTTACACTATCGCCCAAAAAGGCAATGCGGGGACGGGGGTTGTTGAGATTGTCGTTTGATTTTGCAACAATTTTTTCAATAATTTTCATATGTGTGCTCCTTTAGTTTTCCATCATGGTTTCTACCAGGCTATAGGCAAACAGCTTGTGCATTTCCTCATTCGGATGGTTGATTCCGTTAATTAGAAGCCGTGAGGTACGAACCCCGTTTTCACGGAGCTTCTTCCACTTTCCGTAGCAATCGCAGACCGGAACAAAGCAGGCTTCTGCAACCTTTTTTGCTTCATCTACAAAGTGGTCCATCAGACCGTTATTCTGACGTTCGCAGGTGACATCTGCATATTCTCTGTACTGCGGTTCGATTGCGGCTTCGATGATTTCATCGTTCATCATATTTTCGGTCATGAAAATTACTTCAATATTATGCTGTTGCAGGGTAGTAAAAATGGTGCGAAGACTTCCGGTAAACCGGTTTAATGCCTCTTCATCCTCACCCAAATCGTTCAGACCGAATGCTACAACGCATAAGTCCGGATGGCAGGAAATGACATCCCGTTCCAATCGGTCAACCGCAAATGCGGCAGATGTTCCGCCGATTCCTGCGTTTATCATATCCACAACGGTGTTCGGGAAAAGAACCTCAAAAATTTTTTTGAGCTGATTGTGATAAACCGCCTCGGAATCAATCCAGCCACGCATACAACCCTCTGTAACACTATCGCCCAAGAACACAATGGAGGGGGTGGGGCTGTTGAGTCCGTCGACAGATTTTGCAATGATTTTTTCAACAATTTTCATGGGATGCACCTCATTTCATATTCTTTAAAAACTTTTCGTGTGCCGCACGCAGCTCTTCTGCTTTTTCCTCGGGTGCGGTCGGGTTACAGTGCGCCCATGCACCGGTCTCGGAGGAGGCGTTGAACTTTATCTTGTCCGCAGAACGCATCGGCGGATAGAATGCAATGTGGAAATGATGATAGTCGGTATCGCCCGAGTTGACCGGATTCTGATACATACACATCATATAGGGGAAGGTGTAGTCAAACAGACTGTCGAGTGTTCCGGCAGCTTCCTTTAAAACCTGTGCAAGATTTGTTTTTTCCCGGTCGGTCATCTGCGAAAGGTTCTGAATGTGGCGTTTTGCGCTGACATAGATGCCGTAGGGGTATTCGCAGAAGAAGGGCAGAAAGACTATAAAATCGTCATTTTCAAAAATGATTCTGGAGCCTGCCTTCTGCTCGTCCTTTAACATATCACACATCAGGCAACGTCCGGTTTCTTCCTTATGCTCCCGGAAGGAATCAATTTCCAGCTCAATTTTTTTCGGGATAACGGAATAGCCGTAAATCTGTCCGTGCGGATGCGGCATGGTTACACCAACTGCGGCACCGCGGTTTTCAAAGATAAAGACGTATTTGATGTTCTCATCCTTCTGGATATCCTCAAAACGCTCTGTCCACAAATCAACCAGCTCCCGGATATGCGGTGTGCTTAATTCGGGAAGGGTTACAGTATGCTCGGGAGAGTAGAGGATAACCTCGCACTTTCCATATGCCGGCTTGGTTTTGTAAAGCTCGGTTTCTACATCGTCCGGGGTGGGCGGTGTCTGGCTCAGAGCCGGGAAGTCATTGTCATATTTGTATACGGTAAACTGATCGGGTACCTGCCCGGAGCCGGGACAAAACGGACACCAGTCCTTCGGCATCTGCGGTCTGTTCTGACGGTGCGATGCAATCATAACCCAATCTTTAATTAACGGATTCCAACGTAATTCTGCCATAATTGATAGTTCCTCTCTATGTAATTCTTACCATTTTATTTTACTATAGTTATAACCCTTTGTCAAGGGAGTTTTTCGTGTATTTTCAAGGCGAAAACGAATTTTTCGGGTTTTTGTATTCTGTTGGTGTCATCCCCGTTTTTTTGCGGAACTGCTTTGTAAAATATGCGGAAGATGTAAAATGCAGCGCCTCTGCAATTTCTGCAACCGTCATGCTTTGTGCCTCTAAATAGATTTTGGCACGGTTGATTTTTGCATTCAATTTATATTCCGTCACCGACATCCCGGAATATTCCAAAAACAATTGCCGGAAATACCGCTCGCTGACGTGGCACATGGATGCCAATTCCGGGAGTGTCAGCCGGAGTGTCGGGTCGTTTTCTAAGTATCGGATTCCGTCGGCAATCATCCGGCAATGCCCGAACCGTTCTGTCTGATGTGCTTCGCTGAGTGTGGAGAGCAGGTCGTAGAGTCCTGCTTTCATTTTTCCGAAGCAGGGACGTGCGCCGCATCCGCTGTCCTCAATTCGCCGGAACAATGGCCGGTACAAGGAGCCGTGGAACACGCAAGGGTTCTCGCTGAAGGTGATGGGCGTGTTTTCTGAATCAAAAAGCAGAAAATTCAAGCCCACCGTACTGCTCTTTTCCGACTCAAAATCATAAAGCCGGAGTGTATATTCACTCCCCGAAGGCGTGTACACGATGTCGGAGCTGTTTGCGTGAAATACGGTTCCGTCCTTTTGGGTGTATTCTGCACGGCATCCGTCCAAAAACAGAAAATGGTGATATTCCTTGGGTACACCGATGCAGGAGAAGGTTTTCTGGTTTTTCCAGTACTGTCGGAGTACATTGATTGGAATTGCCGAATAGTTATCGTAATATAATTCCTCGATGGGTTGCAGCTTCATAAATAACCTCCGATTTAATTTGATAAATCTATTATATCAAAAGAAGGGTATAAAATCAAGCTTGTGCCGAAAAGTTATAATTCTGTTCCTGAAAGTGTCTTGCCGGAGGAAGGAAGTTATGCTATACTAAAGGAGAAAGAGGTGTAAAGCATGGAAAAACGAAATTGGCGGATTTTATATCAGAATTACAGCGGAATGGAACAAAAGGCGGTTGAGCTGGTAAGCCGGGAATTGGGCGAACGGATTTTGCGGGATTTGGGGGTTTACACCTTCCATGTACTGCCCTGCGTGCCGGCAGAAGCATTGCCGACGGATGAAAATGCGGTGCTGATTGGCATATATTCGGAGTGTGCATTGATTCGGGAATGTCTTGGAGCAAGAGAGATTCCGGAGGAGGGATATCTGGTTTCGGTTATGGCACACCCGGACAATCCAGACTGTAAATTAGCGGTGATTACAGCGCAGGAGCCGGCAGGCTTGTTTTACGGTGCGGTCGATTTTGTGGACGATTATTTTGCATTCGCAACCCCGTCAAACGGTGCGTTGTCCTTGCCGCATCAGCTGTTTTTGAAGGATTTGCCGGATTATGAGCATATCAGCGCTCCGCAGGTGAAAACAAGAACGGTCTTTACCTGGGGACATCCCATCAATGACTATCGGGATTATATTGAAAATATGGCACGGTTGAAGCTGAATCAGTTGATTATCTGGAATGATTTTCTGCCGGCAAATGCCAAGGATGTGGTCGATTATGCACACGAGTACGGAATCCGTGTTATCTGGGGCTATGCCTGGGGCTGGAGTACCAAGTGCGATGAAATCGACCTGGAGCAGTTAGAAGCATTAAGTGATGAAATTGTTGCACAGTATGAACGGGAGTACCGGGATGCACCGGGCGACGGGATTTATTTTCAGTCCTTTACCGAGCTGCATCAGGATTATATCGGGGACAAGCTGATTGCCGAGGCGGTCACGGATTTTGTAAACCAAACGGCAGAAAAGCTGTTTGCAAAGTATCCGGATTTGTTCATTCAGTTTGGATTGCACGCATGGTCGGTACAGAACCATTTAGAGCAGATTGCAAGGGTAGACCCACGGATAGAAATTGTCTGGGAGGATTGCGGTGCGTTTCCTTATGACTATGAGCCTGTTATCCGGGACGAAAAAGCCTTTGAAGAAACAAAGGATTTTACAAACCGGATTCTCTCACTCCGCAAAAATGGTGCTTGCGGAATGCTTTATAAGGGACAAACCATCATGAACTGGTCGGAATTTGTGCATCAGAAGGGACCGTATGTTATGGGCATGGCATCCGAAAAAATCAAAGCGCATGACATCGCTTTATTAGAACCCATCTGGCGGAATTATCAGACTCAATGGAATCGCTTCGGACGGTATGCCTACGACATGACAAAGGAAATCATAGCATCCCAAAAGCCGGATATTACGTTGGGGATGGCAGGAATGTTTGCCGGTGGCATCTGGTTCCCGGAGGCGTTGTGTGCCGAAATGCTCTGGAGCTGTGAACAGTCTTATGAGGAACTGGCAGAAAGGGTTGCAAGACGTGCTTGCATTCATCGGGTATAACAGATATGGGAAGTGGATATATTTCGTTGGCGATTGCGCTGGGTGGCGGTCTGGTCAAAGCATTTTGCGGAAAAAAGACAAGTGGCTTGGTCGGGAAGCTTGGGGATGCGGTGTTTCTGAGCTTTTTTCGGATGCTTCTTTGCATCCTGATTGGCGGCGGTTGTGTATTGTTATCAGAAGGTGCTTCGGCATTTGCTGCTAATCCGCTTTGCTTTGGCTTGGCGGCGATGTCGGGCGTGTTTACTGCATCCTTTCTGATTAGCTGGTTGTTTGCAGTACAGACCGGGGCATTTACGATGATTGATGTCTTTATTACACTCGGAACCATCATCCCGATGAGGGTGAGTACAAGACTTTTAGGCGAAGCGATCCGACCGATGCAATGGCTCGGCTTTTTGTTGCTGGTGATATCGGTACTGGTGATGTGTTCTTATAATAATTCTATCAAAACTAAAATGACGGTGCGTTCCTTTCTGCTTTTGGTGTTGGCGGGTGCTTCAAACGGTATGGCAGATTTGTCGCAAAAGCTTTTTACCGCTTATTGCGTCGGGGAAAGTAATGCCGTGTTTAATTTCTATACCTATCTGATTTGCGGCGTGCTTTTAGGGGTTTTGCTCCTGTTCCAGAAGGGAAAAGCAGAAAGTGCAAATCGGGTAAAGCAAGGTGCATGGTATATTCTGTTTATGGCAATCGGTTTGTTTGTCAATTCCTTTTTTAAGGTGCAGGCGGCACAAATCCTGCCGGCGGCAAGACTGTATCCGGTCAATCAGGGTGCGGCGCTGATTCTGACAGCGGTGATGGCAGCTGTTTTCTTTGGTGAAAAAATCACACCTAAATGTGTGCTTGGCTTGTGCTGTACCTTTGTTGCGCTTTGCATGATGAATTTGTTTTGATGATAGGAGCCTATCCTTTGAGGCTGTTGCGTGAACATTTTGTGTATATTTGATTCAAAATTGTAGGGGGCTGTTTAAAAAGTCAGTCCAACTCCCAAGGGGAGGTTTAAAAATAGTGCAGAACAAACGAAACGAAGTCTTGTGCGGTTTTTGTATCGCACAAGACCTTGCCCGACGGCGTACGCGGGTACGTCGAGCGGTTCGTTGAATTTGTAGTTTGACGGCATAAAATAAAGAGGAATCCGCATTTTGCGGATTCCTACAATGAATTGCAAGTTGAA
>SVJN01000117.1 GCA_015068965.1 Oscillospiraceae bacterium | reverse complement strand
GAGGTCAACGGCTTAGGCTTAGAATATCAGCAGAAGTATCTGCGGATGGAGCCGGGCGAAAAGCAGACCGACCGCACCATCTGCAACCTGCACGGAAAGCATTTCTATTTTGATGTGAACCCGTTCTATGTTGATACGCTGGACAAAAAGGTCATTCAAAAGTTCATCGAATGCTCCTATGCACGTTACGAAGCACGTTACGGCAAGCGGATGCCGGGGGTATTCACCGATGAACCACAGGTTTCCCGGGACGGAATCCCCTGGAGCTTTGTGATGCCGACAGAATACGAGGCACGGTTCGGCGAAAATCTCTTAGAGCATTTAGACGAGTTATTTGAAAAAACCGGAGAATGGGAAAAAACACGGTTCCAGTTCTGGAAGCTGGTAACCGATTTGTTTACCGAAGCATTTGCAAAGCAGATTTATGATTTCTGCGAGGAACACGGAATGCAGTTGACCGGTCACATGGTATTAGAGGAGGAGCTTTTATCCCAGCTTACTTCAAACGGTGCAGTAATGCCGAATTATGAATTTTTCCATATGCCGGGCATGGACTGGCTCTGCCGGAAACAGATGGTACCCCAGACCCCCTTGCAGGTCGCATCGGTATCGCACCAGTTAGGCAAGAAAAAAATTCTGTCCGAAACCTTTGCACTCTGCGGACACAATGTCAGCTTTGAGGAGCTTCGCTGGATTTACGAGGGACAGATGGTGCGTGGTGTTAATATGCTCTGTCCGCATCTGGAGGGCTACAGCCTGCGCGGAATCCGCAAACGTGACTATCCGCCTGCAATGTACTATCAACAGCCCTGGTGGGAGGAGTACAAAACCTTTATTGATGCCATGAGCAGAATCGGGATGCTGATTGCAGAGGGCAAGCCGGAGTTTGATACCCTTCTGTTGCATCCGCAATCAACTGCATGGACGTTATTTGATAATGATAAAAACGAAGGTATGGACGAGCTGCAGGCAAAATTCAACAATGCCATCCGCATTCTGGAGCAAAAGCACATTCTGTTCCATTTAGGCGATGAAACCATTCTTTCCCGCCATGCAAGGGTAGAGGGTGCAAGCCTTGTGGTCGGCAATCAACGTTACACGCAGATTGTTAAGCCGATTGGTGCAGTTCTGTTTGAAAGCACAAAGGCATTGCTGGAGGAATTCGAGCAAAACGGCGGAAAGCTGTTGGATTTGGCTGAGGTACAAGCAAATCCGGTTACAGATAACCCGAATCTTGTTTACACCAAGCGGAGCTTTGCTGAGTTTGATATGCACTATTTTGTAAACGAAACCAACGAAGTTCAAAAAGCCAATATTGCTGTTGGCGGTAAGAGGCTGGATATCAAGACGGGTGAATTGGTAGATTTTTGTGCGGATTACACCTTTGCCGCATACGATAGCTTAGTGGTGATTGACGACCGCACAACAAGGACGTGCGGTACACCGGCAGCGGAGAAGAAGGTATTGCCGGTAGACGGTGAATGGAAGCTTTCTGCACCGGTGGAAAATGCCCTGACCTTAGATTATTGTGATTATTGGTTTGACGGTGAGCTAATCGACACCAACGCCTACATATTGGATGTGGCAGACCGTGCCAACAAGCTGGAGAAAAAGGTTGCAGTCAAGGTTCGCTATCACTTCAATGTGGAGGATATTCCACAAGTTTTGTATCTGGTATGCGAAACTCCCGACCGGTTTGAAATTCTGGTAAACGGTCAGCCGGTATCCAAGCAGATTTGCGGCTATTTCCGGGATGCAAGCTTTAAAAAGCTGGACATTGCGGCATTGGTAAAGCGGGGTGAGAATGAAATCACCTTCTTGTGTGATTTTGAGCAGTCACCTGAGGTTTATCAGATGATTAAAAACAGTAAGATATTTGAAAGTGAAAAGAACAAGCTTTATTATACGCAGGAAATCGAAGGTGTGTTCTTAGTCGGAAGCTTTGGAGTGAAAACCGATGCACCCTTTGAGGCATTGTCCAGAGATGCGTACCGCTACCGTGGCGGATTTACCCTGGTGAAGCAACCCGAAGCGATTTCGCTGACCAACATAGAGCAGCAGGGCTTCCCCTTCTTCTCGGGACGGATGCGTGTTTCCAAGAATATAACCGTTTCTGATTGTGATTATAAGCTTTCTGTTGCGAAAAAGGGTATCAATGCAATCGGCGTGAAGGTGAACCAAAAGGATGCCGGATGTATGATGTGGAATCCGTATGAGCTGGATTTGTCGGAACATCTCCAAGTGGGTGAAAACGAAATTGAGCTGACTCTGGTCAACAACCTCAGAAATCTCATGGGACCGCACCACTTGGCAGAGGGCGAGAGCTATGTGGTCGGACCGCATTCTTTCTATAAGAACGATTCTCCGTTCTATTCCGGAGTGGAATGGGACGATGATTATTGCTTTGTGGAAACCACAATCAAATAAAAGAAAATGGTGATGCAATGAAAAAGATAAATAAATGGGTTCCGGTACTGGCAGGACTTGCCGTTGCCGGGATTTACCGGGCAGTCAAGGGGAAGGGGGCTTTTAATCCAATCCGGTTTGCATCCCAGCGGGATGCGGTAGAGCGGTATGTGGCAAGCCACTACCCCGGAGCGGTCTATTCAGATATTACCGAGCTTCCCGACGGATGGAGCTGTATCGTCACGCATGAACGCAGACAGATTATGCTCTTTATCACCCGTACCGAGGACGGAACTTATATTTTTCGGGAACGTGCTGTGTAACATTTTTTCTCCCAATTGAATATGGTATACTAAGTCCCCCGGAACAAAGCGGCTTCGCCGCAACCGCTCCATAAAATCATCGTGTACTTTGAAGTGATACAGAGCGGTAAGAAGAAGCAGGTCGCTTTGTTACGCCCATGTGCGTTTCCACCAATGGTGGAAAATTTCGCACGGGCATTAAATTCATTTTACTTTATAGGAACGAAGTTTCCTATAAAGCAATGAAAGGGACTGAGTGTTATTGTAGAGGGAGGAAAAGAGTATGGGTTTGTTTGGCGGATGTGGCAATAACGGTAGCGATTCCTGGATCTGGGTTTTGATTATCATTGTGCTGATTTTTAGTTGCTGTGATAACGGAAACAGTTTTCTGGGCGGATGTAACGACAACAACGGCTGCTGTTAAAGCATGGTGATGTAAAAAAAGTCCAGAACGCAAGAAAAGGTATCAGATTTGAGATTTGAAGGCGGAAAAATTTCAGAGATTTGATTTTTCTTTTCAAAATCCCTTTTCTTGCTATCAACAAACATCGCCGCTTGGCGTACCTCTGTACGCCGGCGGGTAACCCCGGACAGGAAAATCCTTGTCCGGGCTCTGTTTGTTGATTCTGAACATTTTTTCCTATCCCCTGAATTGCACAAATCAAAAGGTGCTGTAGCAAAATGATTTTTTAATATCAACTTGCACAAATCAGACCTTTAAAAAGCAAAGAAAGTTCCCAAAATACAGCTTGATTTAGCTATATTTCGGGAACTTTTTTGTGCAATATTTTTTCAAAAGACCATTTTGCTACAGTCTCGTTATTTTATTGGTTCTCTTCAATGCATTTTATGCATCTATTCGTAAATAGGATTTTGCAGGAACAGATTGATTTTCGTAAATATAGTCTGTATCATTGTAGTTTACAACAATCACCGTTCCATTGGAATACTGTGTATAAATAACCCCATCCGCAAGCTTACGGTGCTCATCGAAGAATTCATATTGCAAATCAACAAGCTTATCATACCGTTTACAGCCTTCGCCGATGATTTTAGCATTTTCTTTCAGCTCCTCATCGGTTGTACAGGTGAAGTTTGGTTCTCCCTCATATTCAAACACTCTTGCATGAAGATATGCCAGCGGTCTTGCGCCGTATTCTACCGTAATCAGCTCATATTCCGGTGCTTTCATCATAGCATTTACAGTTTTCGGGAACGCGTTATACAGGACAATGCCATGGTAAACAAGATACCAGAACGGGATTGTATTATCGCAGATTTCGGGAAGCTCAGGCTCATATCTGATTACCGGGTACATTGCCCAGTCATACGAACCGATACAAAAATCGAACCCGCCCTCGGAAGAAGAACAGCCTACTGCATCACGTGCAGATTGCAACAATTTTTTTCTGTACTCGGCAACCTCGGTTTTGGTAATCGGATGCAGTGGATTATAGCAGGTTCTGGGTTTGAAAATGGTAATCTGGTCAATGAAATTGATTCCGGTAAAGCCAAGTGCTCCAATTTCCTCCTGTGTCTTTTTCATATACTTTTCATATGCCTGTTTATCACACATAACATGGCAGTTTCCGCCCGAAGCAACGCCCCAGATATAGTTTGTACCGTCCTTGTCAAATAAAAAGTCGTTCTGATCAAGCGTCTGCGAAATGGTAAAGCTAATCATGGAATTTGTATGTGCTCCAATCAAAAATCCCTTTGATTTTGTTTTTTCAATCAATCGGCGAAGTCCTTCTTCACCACCAAGACGCGGTTCAACCGGGAAATAGTCGGGATAACGACCGTCCATGCCGCAGATATTCCAGCCTACAATACAGAAGTTTGCATCATGACAACCGGCATCGGCGAGTGCATCCACGACATCCTCCATTCTTTTGAAGTCAGCATAGATATGCAAATCCGGCTCGTTTTCAAGCGTTTGCTCTTTCGGTACATTTGTCCAGCCTTCTTTATGCGCAAGACGACAACGCACCTCGATTCCTTTTGCAGCCTGCTCAAGAACCTTATTTGTTTTTACACGTTCCCGAAGTGTCTGGCAAGCACCGGTCTCTAATTGATATTCTCTGTATTTGCGTGCAATTGCACACCAGTTGGCATCTTCAATTGCAAAAAATCTAATGGTGATATCTTCGTAAAAATCAACATCTTCTATGTTATATCTCGGGAACAAACAATATTTTCCGTCCTTGACTTCTGCAATGAGGTCATATTCAAAATGCATGCCCTTGCAAATTGCAAGTATGGAAGAAGAACCGTCACACACTGCAAAAATAGGCATATTACTTGCAGTAAAGACATGATTACAGTCGGGTCTTTTCCGGAAGAAAATCTGTACGGCGTGTTCGTTGTCAAGAATGTCCGCAATGTTCGGAACAATGAAATATCCTTCTTCGCCGGCGGAGGCTGTAAAGTGTTCGGATAAAACATCAATGAATTTCACGTCTTTGGAAAAATCATTCTTTTTGACCGTAAGCAAGCCATTGTTTACCGGGTATATTCTTTGCTCAGAGCTACCGTCGGTATAGGTTATGCTGATTTGAATGTTGTTCATGTTTATCATCCTTTCTTTTTTAAAACATACAAAGACAAATAAGTGAAATAATTCCGCCAATTATACCAATCATTTGCTTTGTTGTTAAAGTTTCATGAAACACAAAATAAGAAACGAACTGTATAATTATCGCACCACTTCCTGCCGAAAGCGGGAAAAAGAGCTGACTCGGAAGCATTCCTGATAGCTTCAGGTTCAGATAGTTCATTGCAAACAGGCAGATGCCGCCAATCAATGCAATCATATAATGCTTTGGTTTGAACTTTGACTTTTGCTCGGATTTTTGTCCGGACGAAACAAGAAACGAACCGCACATAGAAACAAAGAATGCGACAGCCAGAAATCCCGATAACTCATCCTTGTAAACAGATGCCTGATGAAATTTCTGCAAAACGCCGATTGCCCCCTGTGTCATAAAAGTAATCAAACAGCATATCAGCCATGATTGATTGATTCCTGCTCCGTTGTCTGTATTTTTCACAGATAGCTGTATGAAAAATATCAGAAATACGGTTATGATAATTTTAGGAACACTGAATGCCTCTTGGAAGAAAACCGCTCCGGATATTGTCGGAATCAGCATAGATGAGGTGATAATCAAATCCGTCAAATTCATAGGCCCTTTGGAAAATGCAAGCAACGAGTATGTATTGTTCAGCATCGTTATTACCCCGAACACAATCCCAAGCAAAAGCGAGAACATTGAAATTCCATTCCGGAGTGCAAGACCTGCAAATAGGATAAAGCAGATAATGGTACGGATGAAATTGAAAAAGTAAAAATCACCGGCACTTTTTAAAAACCGCTTGCCCGAAAAATTCTCCAGAATTTTGTAAAGAATTTTCGCTGTCAGAGAAATGATAAGCAATAAATAAGCGAACAATGTACTCAGCTTCTTTCACAAAGAATTGTATCAACAGATTATGAGGATTTCCCCTTAATTACTTACGATTATACCATCCGACTCTGTTACGGTCAAGACAAAAACAGGACAGCTTTTTTGAAAAAATGTCCTGTTTTTATCCCCTAAAAAACCAGACCATGCATCCATTTTTTCCCGACTCTTTTTTCGATTCACAATTTGACATAATGGTAAATATATGATATAATTTTATGGGTTATTTTAAGGCTATTACACATGCAAAATATTGGTTTTTGCATCGCTCTGTCAATGATATAAAAGTGGTGATATATTTTGAATTTAGAGGATAGATTTAAAAAAGTCGTTCGAGCTGATTTATGGAAAAAGAATCTTAATTTAATGTTCTACACCAAACGCTATTGCTTACATATCGAAAGTGTTGCATATCTGCCACGGCAAACAGCGGTGGTTGCAAAGCATGACCATGTAATGTATCAATTACGCTACTGCCCGACCGGGCATGGCATGGCATGGATAGACGAAGAAACCTATCCGATTAACCCGGGAAGTTTTTTTATCATTGCACCTTTTGTTCCGCATTATCAGGTACATAGTGCAGAAAACGTCGCCGAGGAATATACCGTGTTTTTAGAAATCATTCCTGTAAAAGAAAATGCTTCCTGTGAAAACGAAACCTTTTTCAATGATCTGGATTCTATTCTTGATATTATCGTAAGCAGAACCCATTTTTTTGGCGAAGATGTTCATCACGCTGGCGAAATTATGGCAAATCTTTGCAAGCAGATTATGGAAAACAGAAATCAGATTAACATTTCGCTATTATGGATTGGAATCATGCAGATGCTTGTTGCGGCGGCACAGAATATCAAAAGCATTCCGCAGGTTGATGTGAATGATTTAAAAATGCTCCCGGATGACAAAAGAAGTTCGTTACTGGATGCCATTTTCAGAGACTATCACGAACAGATTTCACAAGAGAGTGTTGCATGCGAGCTTGGAATTTCGGTGAGGCATCTGAACAGAATTACGAAAAAATATTACGGAATGACATTCAAACAAAAATATAGCGAATCACGGTTAGAACTGGCAACAACGCTGCTTGAAGAGGCAGATATACTTTCTATTGAAGAGATTGCTCAAAAACTGAATTTCAGTTCTGACAGATATTTTTCCAGATGCTTTAAAGAAAAATTCGGAGAATCTCCGAAAGAATACAGGAAAAGATTCAGAAAATCAAAAAGTCGGACGGTCTGAGGCATTTTTTTCTATCTTCATCAAAAAAGACGGGGGTGTTTAAAAACCCCCCTGAAAATCGAGGATGAAAATTCCTCGATTTTTTGTACAGAAAAATGGCTGAAACCGTAGCGGAATCAGCCATTTTGTGGTATAATATTTGTATGACCAAACACAAA
>SVJN01000001.1 GCA_015068965.1 Oscillospiraceae bacterium | reverse complement strand
ATTCCGTCTGATCCGGATTTATACCGCACATACAGAAAAATTATTAAACCGACTGGTTAACGACATGGACAAATTCATTCAAAGCAAGGAGGATGATTATCATGCTTAAGGTTCTGATTGCAGACGACGATTTCTGGGTTTTAGAAGGCTTAAAATCTACCATTGACTGGAACGGACTCGGATTTCAGCTGATGGGCTGTGCAGAGGATGCAGACAAGGCATATGACCTGTATCAACAACATACCCCGGATATCGTTATAACCGACATTCGCATGAAGCATACCAATGGCTTGGATTTGATTGAACGGATTCATTTAGAAAATCCTGATACTGAATTTGTGATTCTTTCCGGCTACAGTCAGTTTGATTATGCAAAACGGGCATACGAAAACGGTTCTGCCGCTTATCTTTTAAAGCCGATAGACAACAACGAACTGATTTCTGTATTGCTTGACATTGCAGAAAAACACTCTAAAAAACACCATCTTGACCAGCGATTAACGCTCTTAGACAGCGAGCTCCCCGGTATCAAGGCAAGCTTTTATAACCATCTGATTTATAATGAAACAATCTCTGATATCGAACAAAAGGCAGAAGTCTATAATATTGATTTATTCACGCCCTATGTCGTAATCAGCACAGAGCTTTCTAAAATGGCAATCACAGATTTAGAATTATCCAATAATATTCATGATGATATTCTGGAGTCCTTTGAACTGTTTTCCAAAAGCTATCCGCAATTATCCGATTATTGGGTTTTTTCAAAGCTTAATGTCATTGCAATCATCCGCTCTAATGGAAATCTTCCGACAAAGGCACAGTTAGAACCATTGCAAAAAATCTTTTATGAACGGACAAAAAAATATCTGACTATCGGCGTCAGCACGGAATATGACTCTATTTCCAATCTCGGAGACGCATATTTAGAAGCCTCCAATGCACTTTCCTTTAAAAGCCTTTATGGAAATAATGCCATTATATTCTATCAGGACGTTCTTTCAAAAAAGGCAACACCAATTTTTATTGATAATGCAACCATCAATGAACTGATACAAGCAATTTTAGAAATCGATTTCAGCTGGGTATTGCAGATTTCTGATTCGATTTTTTCAAAAATACAACAGCATGAGCATGTAGAAATTACAAACCTGCAAAACTCTTTTGCAGAAATCATTTCTATGATTGTTCGTTCCATATACAAGGATAAACAAAGCATGACAGCCGCATTTTCAGAAAACTTCCACCCGTTTACCGAAATTTCTGATTGCGGTACCATTAGCGAAATCCAGACCTACTTTAACAACTTTTTAGGAAAGGTTTTTGAAAATCCGAATTTATATATGGATTGTAGCTACAATCCTCTGGTACAGCAAATCATCGCCTACATCATAGATAACTATAATCAACCACTCACGGTAGAGGACGTAGCAAGAGAGCATCATCTTTCCGCCTCCTACTTTATGCAGATTTTCAAGCAGGAAACCGGGAAAACTTTTCATGCCTATCTGACTGAATACCGCATGAAAATTGCCGCTCAGCTCCTGAAAAATCCAAACTACAAGATTTATGAAATTTCCAACATGGTTGGCTATGGAAATCCGGAGCAATTTGCAAAAATCTTTAAATCCATTATGGGACAAACACCCACAAAATTCAGAAATCTATGATTTCCGAAAGGAGGAAATCCATGAAAAGCTTATGGAACAGAATTTATGCGAAATATCGCTTGAGTACAGGAATTTCTGTGCTGATTGGTCTGACCAGCTTTATCATATCATTGCTATTATTCTTTCTTGCAAAGAATGTAGCAAGCGGACTGTTGACGCAGCATCTGGAAAAGTATATGACTTACATTCATAATGAATTTGATACAAGCATCACCGATTTGAGCAGTCAGCTCCATATGTACACACTACCCTTGAGTCTTGATTCAAGTCTGGTTCTTTCGCTGAACGATAAAACCAAAACAAAAGCAGAACAAATGGAACGTATCGGGCAACTGATTACATCCAATGTGCTGGATATGGATTTTATTGAAAAAGCAGCCATTATTTCCCACACCGGCGAAGCCTTTTGTTTTTCCCACGACGGCTCCTCCTTTTCGGCACTCCCGCCCGACTTTATTAAGGGTACAAACGGCTACAACATTTTCCTTCACGACACTCCAGTTACCGTGAACGGGCAAAGCTACATCGTTTTCGGAAAAATTCTTTCCAACTATTATTCCGGTCTGGAGCTCGGCTATATCGAGTGTTACATTAACGAAAACACTATTTTTTCCATGTTTGAAAACTCAACCCTGCAAAACTCGGAAACCTTTCTTTCTTGTAACGGAAATATTATTTCACACAAGGATAAAAATCAACTCGGAAAAGAATTGTATATTCCCGGTTATATCTTCTCCGAGGATGCCACACTCAACGAACTGAATTCCGGGAAGTTTGTCAGTAAATACTCCACAACCTCCTTCTCCGGAAGTAATTTTGATATGATCAGTATTGTAGACAGTCATAATTACTATGAAACACTAAAAAATTTTAACACCATTATCGTATACATTTTTGGACTGAATCTTGTTATTGCATTTCTTATAGCATATCTTCTTTCCAAAAATCTGACAAATTCCATCTCGGCCTTGAACAAAAAAATCAGTCTCTATCCGGAAAAAATTGTTCTTGAACCAACCGGAAACAATGAACTATTCTCATTAGAAAAACGATTTCTTGATTTTGAAAATCAGATTGATGACCTGATGCAGAAAAACGATATGGAAAAAAAGAAACAAAAGGTTGCAGAGCTTGCAGCACTACAAGCACAAATCAACCCGCATTTTGTATATAACGCATTGGATTCCATGAGCTGGATTGCAAAAATCAATCATCAGGAGCAAATTGAACGTATCTGCTCCGCCCTCGCCTCCTATTTCCGTTTAGGACTGCATAACGGAGACAATAAAATCATGATTAAAGACGAAATCCGACATGTAAAAAGCTACATCACCGTAGAACAGATACGTTTTCCGAATGCCTTTGATGTCTTTTTCGATATTGATGAGAGCATCGAGGACTTTATGACCTTGAAAATCATTATTCAGCCAATTGTTGAAAACTGCATCAAGCACGCATTTAATCAGATTCCGCATAAGGGCATTATCGAAATCAGCGGTTATCCGGAGGAGGATGACATCGTGTTCCGGATTACTGATAACGGAAGCGGAATGGCATTCGATCCGCTCACCACTACAACACAAAGCGATTTCAAAGTAGGTTACGGTGTAAAAAATGTTCAGAACCGTCTGGAGCTGGAATATGGAAAGGGCTATGGACTTTCTTACTCCAGCGTTCCCATGCAAGGAACCACCGTTACAATCCGAATCAAAAAACAACAATAAGGCAATTCGTCACAACAAAATAATTTTCCATAAGAACAAAGCGGCTTCGCCGCAACCGCTCCATAAAATTATCCTGTACTTTGAACTGATGCAGAGCGGTAAGAAGAAGCGAGTCGCTTTGTTACGCCCATGTGCGTTTCCGCTATTGGCGGAAAATCTCGCACGGGCATTCAATTCTTTTTACTTTATAGGAACGAAGTTTCCTATAAAGTAAAAAAAGTGCGATATGCACTTTTTTTATTATATTCTTTTAACCCTTAATTCCCGATGTTGACACACCTTCCTGAATGTTGCGCTGTGCCATCAGATAGAAAACGATTGACGGAATACAAGTCACAAACAGCAACACATACATAACGTTCTGCTTTACGCCGCCTGCATTATCCAAGGCGAAAATCCGAATCATCAGCGTCCAATCCTTCTCATTCGGAAGAAGCATCAGCGGGAACAAAAAGTCGTTGTATACCGCCATAAATGTGTTCAAGATACATACTGCATAAATCGGCTTTGACAAAGGAATAATAATGTGCAAAATCTGCCGGAAGGTTCCTGCACCGTCAATTTGTGCAGCCTCCATCAAATCCTTGGGAATATTATCAAAAAAGTTTTTGTACAGTACAATCGCATATGCCCAGGCACTTGATGTAAGAATCCAGGAAGCTTTACTTCCGATTAAGCCCATTTTCGTCATCATAATATAGGTCGGGAACAGCAATGCCGTTGTACTGAACATCTGTGTTCCCAGCATCAGCATATAGACAAATCCACCGCACCGTGGCTTCAGCTTTGAAAAAGAGAATGCCGCCAACGTACTCGTTACGGTCTGAACAACAATAATAGAGACGCACATAAACACCGTGTTGTAGATATTTTCCCAGATATCGTACTTCGCAAATGCTTCTATGTAAGCATCCAGACTCCACTTTTCCGGTAAAAATTTCGGTATTGCACTCACCAATTCGTTATTGGTTTTAAATGTTCCGACAAACAACCAGACCAATGGAAGAAACTGAACAACCGCCCCAATCAATAAAATAATATAAATCAACGTCAGAAATAATTTCCCTTTCGGGTTTTTTAGTTCTACATTTTGAATGACTGCCATCTTTTTTCTCCTCTATTCCTTCTCCCGGGTAATCCGATTAAATACCACGGTCAATGTCATTGTTATGGCAAAAATAATCGTCGCCATCGTCATTGCATAGCTGTAATCCATACTGTTTGTTGCCTGCTGATATGCATACAGAAGCATCGTCTGTGTTGAATTTGCAGGTCCGCCTCCGGTTAAAACCATAATATTTTCCATTAAATTAAAAGCATTAATCAAACTCAACGACAATAACAGTACAATGGTACTTTTAATACACGGTAACGTAATATATCTGATTCTATTGAAAACTCCGACTCCGTCAACAAAAGCCGCCTCATACAACTCCCTCGGAACATCCTGCAATGCCGCAAGGTAGATGACCATATTCATACCGCCACCAATGACAAGTCCCGGAAAATGAATACAAAAATAAACCAGCCTGGGATCATTAAGCCACATCTGTTCCGAAATACCTATGGTGGTCATCAAATAATTGGCAAGACCGTAATCCGGCTGCCAGAAATACTTCCATAATACTGTCATTGCAATCATCGGTGCACAGGCAGGAATGAAATATGCAAGACGAAATGCGGTTTTTCCGCCTCTGACCTCATCAATCAGCATCGCCAATAAAATTGGTACCCAAAAATTCATAATCAGCGAATAGCAGAAAGCTTTGACATTATGAAAAAATGCTCCCAGAAACTGACTGTCAGTCAAAGCACGGATGTAATTATCAAATCCAATAAATTTACCCGGCAGCCTGATGATGTTCATCTGAAAAAAGGTTTCAAAGAACCCGAGCAGCATCGGAAAATATTTAAATAACAGTATGGACACCAACGCCGGCAACAATAATAAAACTGCAATCATTTCTTTTCTGAATGCATGACTTCCCGTTGCTTTGATTTTGTTGTTTCTTTCGATAGAATGTTTCATTTTGCCTCCTTAACGTTGTAAAAAAGGGTTTGTTCAAATGCTCACAAACCCTTTTATACATCTCATATTTTATTTTTTAAATGTATCAGGATATAATGAGTATAACTTTTCTGCACACTCATCCAGCAATTTCTTTGCTTCCTCTCTTGTAATATTTTCCGTCAGATAAATTGTTTGCAACGGAGCAACCAATGCGGTCTTCAAATCACTCCAATGCTCACAGTACGGTTCAGCCTTTGCATTTTCTCTGAGTTGATTTAATGCAGCAATTTGTTCTTGAGTAACGCCTTGATTCGATGCAAGACGTTTTTCAAACCAATCAACACGACCAGGAATCATAACATTGATGGAAGCATTAAATTCAACTCTCTCATCACACTCTACCTGCATCCGTTCATCGCTGAAATACATATATTCCGCAACTGCAAACGCAGCATCCATCTCTTCCTGACTCAATGTCGGATTAAAGGTAATAACCTCACCGCCTGCTAATGCCGGTCTCGGAATGGATGCATCCTTTACAGGCATCGGCATATCAATATAATCAGATACATTCAGACCATATTGCTCTAATTCTTCCTGCTTCAATTCACTGAAGCCCAGAAAAGCGAAGCAAGAGGAACCGTTGAAAACGTTTGTCTTAATATCATTGTAGTCAAGCAAAACATCCTTTTGCGTCATCTTCCGCTTCCAGATCATTTCATTCATAAACATTGCAGCATCTACTGCCGGTTCTTCATTAAATGCAAGCTGATAGGTACCATCTTCATTTTCTCTCACCATTTCACCGCCGGCTGACCATACCCATGCAGTAAACGGCCAAGCACACCAGTCCATTCCAATTAAGGAATAACCGATACGCGGAATGCTCATATCAGTAATTTTTTCACCCAGCTCTGCAAACTCTTCCCAGGTTGTCGGATAATTTTCTTTTGTGATTCCTGCAGCTTCCAATGTCTTTACATTACAAAGTGTTGCCTGAACATATGCTTTATGCGGAAGTGCATACCATTTTCCATCATCGGAAATTGCATCATCAAAAATATCGAGGATTTTTCCTTCCTTTTTCAGTTCCCAATTTTCAACATACTTTGTGATATCTGCAACCGTTTCATTCTTGATTCTTTGCGGAATATCTGTATAGGAGAAAATGTTGACAAACGCCGGAGCTGTTCCTGCCATCAAAGCCTTATCGTACTCCTGACGGTAATCAGCCCCCTGCGGCGGTAGTGCAATATCAAAATTGATTTCCGGGAATTTTTCTGTCAAATCCTCCATTAATCTTTCATGCGTAATCAAATCAGCTTCGGTCGCATCCTGCGATGGCTTAATCCACAATCGTAATGTTACATTTTTGTTATCAGCGCTCTCCTTTTTCCCACAACCGCCGAGTACCGATGTGCAACATGCGATTGCGCAAACAATTGATAAAACTTTTTTCGCATACATGTTCATAAAACCCCTTCTTTCTTCTTGTCACAATCTTAAATTCTCTATAAGATTTACATTTTTATCATAACATAAAAAAGGATGCTTTAAAACCCACCAAAGCTATGATATTCTGTCAATAAATATTTTTTTTGACACATAAATCCAATATTATTTCCAATCTTTTTATACAGAAAGCGGCTACGCCGTACTCTTCGCGACGGTGTAGCATAACGCTTTCGGGCTGTCCATGTGCGTTTCAGCTATTAGCGGAAAATTTCGCACGGGCATTCAATTCTTTTTACTTTATAGGAACGAAGTTTCCTATAAAGTAAAAACAGAACGAGGAGCGGGTGTACTTCTTCACCCACTCCTCGTGTCTGAAACCTTTGATTTTCAAAATTTATATCATTGCTCCTTTCGCTTTTTTTCTACGAACCGGTTCATCCGGGAATATGTACACATGTTCAAAAAAACTCTACAAACAACTACAAGTCCTTTATTTTACCAACATCCAGACTGCCATTTTACTCTTTTCGTTCCACAGTTTTCCTGCAGAAGCATAATCGGTTACTTTCATATAGCTTCCGTCAGCCAATGGAACTTCTGCTTTCACAATACACGGATAAGGGATATCCTTTTCTGTAATTGCTGCATCAACATATCCATGATTGACTTTTATCTCAACCGCATCGTCTACACTATATCCAAGTCTGTTTTCCTGCGCAAGCATGGTAGGTCCACGTCTTAATGCAATATGATTTTTTGCAATCGGATCTTCCTCATCATATGTCGGAATCATATAATTATGTCCCCATATAACCTTATTCATAAGCACCTGATTACCATAGGGAATAGGATAAATAACCTCAGTTCTCATATCAAATTCTATCATAATACAATCGCTATTTTGCCACACCTTAGAAATTTTTATGTAGCCATCGCAAGTCTGCACTTCTGTTCCGTTTACTGCCACCTTAGTGGTTTTGCTCCAATACGGGTTTCTGATCAAAAGCACAAAATTCTCTTCTTCCTCCATATCAAGGAGAACTTTTACCATTCCACTTTCCGGATACTTTGTTTCAATTTTAAAGCAAATATGTTTTCCCATCGGAGAAATTACAGAGGCTGTTCCGTTTATGAACATATTTAACACAAATGCATTTTCTTGTTTCAGGATTTGTATTTGAGGAATATTTCCTATACCTGCTGATCCGATACATGCACAGCATCCATAATAATGATTATCCGACATTACTTTTAAACCACCGATTCCGTTACCTCTTGTACCTGCGGTAAGTGGGCTGTAACTGTCAAATGGCAACGGCTCCGCAATCCAATCAGGATGCATTTTCTTTATCATCGGTTCAATAATCTGTTCTGTATTCAAAGAACCCAAATAAGCATTATAGAAAGAAATTTCAAATGCATCTACATATTTGGAATCACCGGTAAGCAAATGTACACGATACAAAAACTTCATCAATGTTACCGTCACACAAGTCTCCTGCATTGTTTCGCCATTGGTCGTGTTTGCCTGACGTACTGTGGAATGGTCAAACAGCTCATGTGTGCATCCGCAACATCCTATTACTGTGAAGTCACTTTCCAGAATTTTGTCTGCAAAATTTATAATAGCCGTTTTATACCGCTCTTCACCGGTTATTTTATAATATTCCAACAACCCCTCAAAGCACGAAGTCATTTCATATGCTTTGGTTACCGGATACTGATATGGATATAGTTTGTTTTCATATGCAAGTTCGAATATATTTACGACGTCAGTACCGCCACAGTCAACAATATATTTTGCAAATTCAAAATACTTCTGTTCCCCTGTAAGATTGTAAAGACGAATCATCGGTTCAAGAATCGAGGATGAATTAAGCCCTCTCCAATGTCTTGTTGCTGAGGTAATATCTATTTTATCCTCTTCGCATCCAATTTTACTGATAATATAATCAGCCTGTTCACACATTGATTTCATCACTTCCGCTTTGAAATCATCTTCTTGGCATATTTCAAGAAAATACTCCATCCCTAAGATAACATATTTTCTACACCACATATCCCAGCCGTCAAACTCGTGATTTTTTCCGTATGAACTGATTCTGCCTTCTTCATCTTTGCTTTCCATCATATCTATGATAGTCTCTTTCAGCACTGAGTACAATTCCGGATTCTTGGTATATTGATAAACGAGACTTGCGCCTCTCATCATTTTTCCCCAGTATTCGCCTCTCCAGCCTGCATCGTAGTCTGCATCCTCGCGAAACTGCTCAACAAATCTACGCCACAGTTCTTTAGAAAGCAGTTGCGAATTTTCAGCAAATTTGAACGCATCATCAACAAAACCCTCATATTTTATTTTTTTATCAAAATTGTTATCAAACAATTCCTTCATCTGAAAACTCCTTTTCTTACCCTCTATCGAATCTCAATCAATGATATAACAATATCCTGCACACAATCAAAATGACATAAAAGCATTTTTCTCTTGCTTGTTATTCCTCACAAAACACTTGCTTTACTGCCTCCAGATATCCATAACCATAAAGGTCATCAGGCTGAAGGTAACTCGTTTCTGTCCATTCATTCCAGCTATTGATTGTAATCAGCTTCTGTCCGTTTTTGTCAGCTAATTCCTTCGCCTTAATGAGTGCTTTTTTAAATTCCTCCGGCGGATTTTCTTTGACCACATTATCAATATGCGAACGGTATCTCGGTGTATTATCCCAACCGATAGAAACGTGCGGACAGAATGGAATGGAAAAATTCTTTTCAATTTCTTGCCACTCTTTTTCTACGTCCTGCATAATCTCGCTGTATTTTCTGTTCATATCAGTAAAATGGACATACTGGTAATGGGTTAAGGATGAAAATGGAAGCATATCCATCAGTTCCTCCGGCTTATAGGTCTGCCCATCCCGGTCAAAGCCTGAACGATTGACCGAAACAGTTCCGTATTTGACAAGCTGATAATGAATCCCTGCAAATCCATGTCTTTTTGCTTCTTCATCCAACCAACGCATTTCCTCCGCCGCATCGTCAATTCCACCAAGACCGTCAATCAGATTCTGCAAATCATAGATACTCAAAACCGGCTTATTATCAATCAGATAGTATTCCGGCAGGCAGAAATACTGTTGAAACCACCGTTTTGCAATGATATGGAACTGTTCTTTTGAAACTGCCCCTTTCCAGATATGGGTTTCTTCATCAATTTCGGAAATTCTTCTGTCCCATCCATAAGAGACATCATGATTTGCCCACATGATATAGAACTTCATTTTGGAATGGTTCTTCGCTTTTAAGAATCCATTATTCAAACATTGTTCCAAAAACGGACGGTTATCATACCAATACCAGTCATAGATAAACACATTAACGCCATGTTCTACTGCCGCTTCAATCTGCATTTCCATCACATACGGATCAGCCTCATTCACATATCCCCACAACGGTTTCCTTGGCCACAAATGACCGTCGTAGCGAGCAGTTGCCTCTTTTACAGTTTCCCATTCACCATATCCCTCCGGCCAGAATATTCTGGTTCTCGGTTCATCACCCGTATATGCCGGCCACACATATGCTGCAACATCATATTTCTTTTTCATAAAAATTACCACCTTTCCTTCATTATAGAAAATCCTCGTCAGGACAAATGATTGCCCAATTCTTCATACTCTGACAACAAAGCCAAAATAATTCCGGTACCATGATCATCGTTGGCGACCGTTTGGAGTTGTGCATAATATTTCGGTTCATAGCTACAGCCTGATCCTTTGCATACCCCCAAAACATTCCCTTCACTGTCAAGTGCATATTTTATAATTGCATTGACAGCAAGATGTATATTCTCGATATAACTTTGATTAATCCAACCATGTTTCACGCCCCGAATCATACCCAGTGCAAACATTCCGGTACATGAAGTTTCCTGATATGTTTCCGGCATATCAAGCACCTGATGCCACATTCCGGTTTTATCCTGCACTTCACGGATGCCCTCTGCAAACTCTCTGAATATTTTTATCAATTCACACCGCCCGGTATGGTCTTCCGGGATTCTTTCCAGCACCTCACTCAATGCCAGAAACACCCAACCGTTTCCTCTCCCCCACGGCACACGATTCGGTTTTTCATCCTTCAAAAAGTATATATGTGAAAACAACTTTTTATCGGGCATATACAGTCTGTCATAAAATCCCCTTACCTGAACGACACATTCATCGAAGTATTTATCAATTGACGTAAGTTTCCCAAGTCTTGCCATAAACGGCAGGCTCATAAACGTATCGTCTGACCACATCGTATCTGCTCGGTGAAACGTGCCATCCTCAAATCGCTCAATATTTCTGTCCATAGCATTTTCAAGTGTTCTTATCACCTTCATGATATTCTCAGAGGGCGCAATCGCATAAAGATCACAGAGATTCATCCCTACCGTACCGATTGGATCAAGTTCGTAAAGATGTGTACTTCTTTCCAAAAAGGACGGTGCACCGAACAGTTGATATTCATACTGCATCAGCTCAAAATAATCAGCAAGAATACGCATCCCGTCGATATAATACTGTTTGAGTTCAGGGATGATTACAGATGATTTTAAAATCCCATATTGTCCTACCATCAAAGCATAGAACCACTTACCGTAAAAAGAAGTATCCAGATACGGACGAATATATGAGCCGTCAGCAAGACGCCAGAACCTATTTTCGTATGGCTTTTGAAACTGAATTTCCGGCAATCTATCAGAGGAACAAGGTCCTAAAAGAAGCCACCGCAGGCCATATCTGCGTTCAGATTCCAGAAAAGGAACTGCAAAATGCTCATCATTTCCTGTACTAATTTTTTCACCGTTTTCTCTTTTTACCCGCACCATCAGACTGCTTCCGGCTTTTATGATTCCACCGGTATAAGGCTCTTGATTGACAAATGCCTCTCCCTCTCCCGTGTAGCAGGTATCCGCAACCGCATAAGTAAGTGCAAATACATAATCCCCGGATTCATCATGCAATATGTTTTTTAGGTTAAGTTCATGAATATCAGGAAGTGTTTTGGGTGGGAAAATATATTCCTCACTGTTGATATCTGTGATTGCGACACCCTCTTCTCCTGCATATTCTCCCGACAAAGTGTATCGTATCCAATACAAATAGTCACTTGCCCACATTCCTCTGTAATGTACGGTGGACAATGTAAACCGCACACCAAAACCATTTTGTTCCTTTCTGCATCGAAAAATCAGTTCTTCCCCGCCCTTTAGTCTGATTTGCGTATAACCATCACAGTCTCTTTCGAGCTTTTTTCCGTCAAGAAACGCCTCTGCATTTCCCCAAAAACCAAGCATCGCATCATTTTCAAACGGAACAATGAGGACGGTTTTCAGATGTACAACATCTCCCGTCTCAGCTTGCGGATACATCTTGGTAAGGTCTACATCCACACTCGCAAGAACACGTCTTGACACCGCATTGTTTTTCAAATACGGTCTTAGCACCACATCCTTTTGCGGACGTGTTTTTATCATATTCCCGGTAATCTTATATATCAGTTTTTTCAATGTCTTTCCTCTTCTTTATATAATATTCTGACGGTATTTTGCAGGCGTAACATTCTCATATTTACTAAACACTCTGATAAATGTCCGAACATTCGAATATCCAACTGCCTCCGCCACCTCTTCAATGCTCATATTTCGCTCTGCCATGAAAAGCTCCTTCGCTTTTTCAACCCGATAGCCGGAAATGTAATCAAGTAATCCTTTTCCGGTATTCTGCTTAAAAATCAGAGATAAATAGTTCGGTGTTGTGCCGCATTGCTCGGCAATGCTTGCCACACTCAGACTTTTATCATTAAAATTATCCTGAACATAAGCCATCACTCTTTCTATTAGTGAATGGCGTTTTTTGCCATTTTTACTGATTGTGTTACAGATTTCTTTGACGACCGCAATCAGTTCTTCTCTCATTGCGGCAACTGATGTACATTCTGTAATCCGTGAGTACAAGTTGAGATTTTCAAGATAAATCGCATCCGTTTCTGAGCTGATTTCATCAACGGATTTAATAATGGTGCACAAGATATCAAAAATAAAGCATCTTGCCAACTGACCTGACATATGGTTGTCACGGAAATTACGGTCAATCACCTCATCCAGTACCTTGAGTGCCGCTTCGTAGTCACCGCTTTTTACCGCATTTAAAATACTCTGCTCCTTTTGAATCGGATAATAATAACTACCGGTACTGTTCTTCTCCACTTCATGTGGTGTCAACAGCACTTCGTCATCCAATACAAACTTATACTCAAGTACCTCAAGTGCTTGCGTGTATGCCACACTAATATTTTCCATACCGCACACACAGTCTGATACCGCACTGATAAAGCTGAAATTAAAATTGTTTTTTGCAAAAGCATGTGTTTCCCTGATACATCCTGCCAACTGTTCCTCAACAATTGCATGAAAGCTGTCACAATTCATGATAAAACATAACAAATCATCACATTTGAAAACATAAGCTATAAAATATTGATTGAGAAGTTCTTCCAGCACATTACTAATGATAAATTGTGCCTTCTTCAGGTTTTCTTCCTCATCTCCGCCCTTTTCAAAGAATATTTCCGAAAAATCTTCCACATAAATGACACCTGCGACAAACTTCTCATATGGAAGAGAAATAGAGAACGAATCTAACAAAATCTGAATATCCTTTTCTCTATCGTAGCCCTTCAACAGCTTCGAGAGAACACTGTCTCTTAGGGCTTTTTGTTGCAAAGAAACAATATCCTGAATTTCATCTCTTTGCGTAATCACATTATTGATAAGTCGGTCAAGATATCTATAGTCATCCGGTTCATCATGGACTCTTCCACTTCCCTTTCTGAGCCGTTCTACCAACTGCTCCAGTGGTTTGTGATTCCTTTTAACAGATATTTTAATCAGAATGATTCCCAAAAGCACCGACAAACCAATACCAATATAGTTGATTGTTCTTGCCCCGATGATACTCCTCATATACCTGCTTCTGTTCACAGCATAAACATATCTCCATTGGCTCTGAGCAGATTTCACAGAGGATACCACAAGATTTTCATCCCCCGCCCTGATATTGAAATATTCCGCACAGTTTGACCAGTCAATATTGGCAATTGCCTCCAACGCCTCAGCCGTCCCTGTGCTTACAACAAGGTTATTATTATCATCAAACACAAAGAAGCTTCCATCATCATCGGTAAGTGCCTCTAATAATTTACGAATTTCCACCTCGGCAATCAATATGGGATTATTATCGGAAATGTCAAAACCTCCAATGGTACGGCAGACATAGAAAAGATTTTTTTGATTGCCTTGCGAAAGCGTTTTAAAACCCACATTACTGCTGTCCGTTATATAATCATACCATTCCCGGAACCCTTCCTTTGTTCCGAAGTGGGATAAATAAAACAGTTCACAGGTATTTACCCCCATTGTGCTGATGATCAATCCCGACTCCGGAAAATAGGCATAGACCGAATCAATTCTGGAGGCTCTGCTGATTGTTTGCCATTTATTTGTAAATTTAAAAACGTCATACCTCTGCAAGGGAGATAACGGCAATCGATACCCTGTAAACTCACTCAGCTCGTCATCATTTACACAGGAGGAAGAGACTTCATTGATATCTGATATCAGAGAGTCGATACTCTGCATCTTTCCTTCAACGATATAACGGTTATTACGTGTTACCTGAGACAGCATCATACGTTCTACCGATATATAGGTGACAAAGCTAATCACAATCGGCAGAACCAATACTAATATGTATGAAATAATCCATAGTGTTGTTGTTTTTCTGATTCTCATATCTCTTTCTCCTGAAATTTACAGCTATTCTGCAATTCTTGAAATTACAACTGCCGCCTCAGCCCGTGTCAGGTTTTCACGCGGATAAAAATATCCGTCATTTCCGACAATGACTGATGCTGATTTTAATGCATACACAAAAGTGCGTGCATACTCTGAAATAGCATCATGATCATAGAAGCATTCTGTTTCCTGTTCACTGCACCCGACAGCCTTTGCTATCATAACTGCCATATCCTGCCTTGAAATATTTTCACCGACTCCAAAACGTCCGTCCGGCATTCCTGCTACCAATCCTGCATGAGATGCCGCCGCAACATAGCCTGCAAACCAACTGTCCTTGTCAACATCAACAAAGCACGCCTCTGCTTTTGCCTCTATCCCCATCGTTCTTATCATCATGCTGACAAATTCCTCACGGGTTACTGTATTGCCCGGCATAAAGCGACCGTCACCATAACCCGATACAATCCCCTTTTCATAAAGCTTTAAAATCGCTTTTTCTGCCCACTCATAGCCTGACAAATCAGAAAAAATCAAACTGTTTGCCGGCATATTAGCAGGAAATTCAGCCTCAATCACCGGGGTTTTTCTTCCCGAATCCGGATAAGAGGAGCCTCCTCCGCCGCCTCCGCCTTGGGAGTCTCCCCCTTGCGAGCCTTTTCCCTTGACTGTAACATTAAATTTCAATGTTTCTTTTACTCCGTTTCTTGAAATCAAAGCTGTCAATGTAACTCTGGTATCTTTTTTCGGCAATGTCACTTTTCCTTCTGTCGTAATCACCTTAGTATCAGAGCTTGACCATGAAATTTTTACACCATCACCAGCTTCTGATAAAAGTGTAATATTTTCTGTCACAACTGTCGGTATAGTGAGTATTTTTTTCACCGCTTCCAATGCCGAACGGTCGCTGATTTTTGCAGCTATATTCAAGGTAAAGTTTTTCAATGCTGTTTTTTCTCCGAGTGTTGCAACGGCAGTCAATATAACCTTTTTATCCGGTTCCCCAATACCCGGTCTGCTTACAACACCGGTAGCAGAATCAATTTTTAAAACAGCTTCATCCGAGCTTATCCATAAAACCTCAACCTTTTCCGAGTCAGGAAGTGCAAAATCCGCTAAAACTGCATCCTGATTCACATCCGGTACCAGTTTTTCCAATTCAGACAAGAGTTCTGCTTCATCCTCTGATACCACAAGCTTTACAAGTGCTGTCTTTCCTTCTTTTTCTGCCTTGATGATATATTCCCCTTCCGCAGTTGGAATCACACCCGTTTCCGTAACGGTCAAAGCAGGGTTACTGCAGGATAAACTGACCTCATCCATATCAAGAAGTGTTTTTTCTTCACCTACCACGCTGTAAACCCGGATTCCGATTTCCTCATTTACAGCATCAGTTACTTCTTTATCCGGCACTATCTCCAGAGCGTCAAATGCAGATATCGTGCTGATTTTAATATTATCCACCGTTAAATCAGTTGACCAGGCACCAAGAACCGTTGTACCTGCACCAAGTGCGCCAAGCTTGACACCGTTTTTCTTGATATATAAATCGGCTAACGGTGTTGCCATTTTCTGAAGGATTTCCCCTGTGGCAATATCGCTGATTTCTGTAACCAACGCATTTTTCGTTACTGTTACACGCCAGCGATACTCTTGATTGTAGCCTCTGCCTGAGAACATCGTAGACGGGCTCTTACTGATGTGCGGAATGTACCACGATGCAGCGGCACTTGATTTTCCGTAAGCATGCGAGAGCATCTGTGCTTTCGCCTCTGCATTCTGGGTGTTTACCCCACCCTCACCGGCATCATAATTCATTCGTTCATGATGTGCCACACGATAAGATGCATCCTCTTCTTCACTATATCTCACACCCACAGACATCTGACCGGTACTGCCGGCATCACAGGTCAGCATCTTCATATCCGCTTCAAAAATATACTCATAAAGCGGAATCAGATTTCCGTCACTATCCCGCGGTCCGAAAGGCGGCGTCTGATAATTGTTGCTTCTTCCGGTCATTTTTAGTTTTCCGTCTGCAACGGTGATTCTCGCATCATTTTTGAATGCTTCATCATAATCATCCGAATCAAAGTTCTGCGAATATACCTCCTGAATATCTGTTGCCGCCGGAATATTTTTATTCTGAAAAGCAATACTAAGCTCCTTTTCAAAACCGTATGCCGGCACGTTGACTAAGAATGTATATGCACCCTCTACCTCTGAGGAGACCGCTCTGTTATCTTCGTCGATGATAAGCTGTGGGGAATCAGATTCCATAGAAACAGCGCCAACCGCTGTCACTTCCCCTAAGTTATCAAATATCCGTATACGAACGGGTACAACTTCGCCCACTTCATAACAAAGCTTTTCTGTCTGTGCAATCACCGTGACACTTGTTCTTCCCGTCGTGCCCTTCACCATGACATAATATATCACCGTTTTCTCACTGTTTTCCGATGAGAATTTTGCCGTCAGCTTTACTCTTTTATCTATTTCACCTCTTACAACATGACCGGCAATTGATACCAGTGTACTGTCACTTGTTTCCCACTCACAAGTAACACCGTCTGGAAATTCACTCGGGAGTGTGATATTTTCTGTTGTTTCTGCCGGAATCTGAATGCTTGCAATTGCATGTTCGATTGCCTCCTGTTCCGACATCTGTTTCTTTACAGTCACATTGTACTGTTTCACCGCCACGGCATCCCCTTTAAAAAGAAGTGCCGTCAAGACTACTTCTACGTCCGGATTTTCTCCGGTTGGTCTTGTAACAACTGCTGTATTTCCATCGATTCTGACAACATCGGGATGACTGCTTGCATAGATAACCTCAAAGCCTTCCGGTGTGGGCAATACAAAATCTGCATATACCATTTCCGGAATTGTGATATCCACATTTTCTATCAGCTCATACTCCGGAGACACCGTAACTTTGGAAACTGCAGTCTTAGAACCGCATTCTGCAACAATATAATATTCACCGGGCATTGTGAAGGTGACTATTCCTTCCTCCGCATCAACCTGACCACCTTCGCAGGTAACCGTAACCATTTCATCTGACGGCTGATTGATGCCATCCTCTGAAATACTGACGCTGTATGTGACGGTGTTATCACCGTCCTTTCCCGTGATACGTTCCTTATCCACAGCAAGCTCGATTGCATCCACAGAAACAACCGGTCTGATAGAAATATTATCATATCGCACTGCCATGGAGTGAAAAGACAAGCTTACAGCTCCTGACGTAAGCGGAGCAGCCGAATTATCCATATCGGCAGTCGCAGACACAAATTCTGCAACAGCTTGTCCGGTTTGAATATCACTGACTTTGGCAGTAATCTCCTCACCGACAATCCCAATTTCCCAATGATATGGTTTTTTATGTCCTCTTGTTGTGCTATCATACATATCCAAAAAACCGTCACGAACAAAATCATAATACCATGTCCCGAGCAGAACATTACTTCCGCTACGCGACATTGAGAACGCATTTTTCAATACATTTCCCGTCCCCGCCGTATGTCCGGAGCCGGGATACTTCACAACCTCATGATTTGCAAACCGATAAGCAGACAGATTTTCCTGCGCACGCAATCCAACAGAAATCTGTGATGTTGAAGATGCATCACAGCCAAGCATCTGTACATCTGCCTCAAACACAAAGTCAGTAAGGTTTCCGCCAAATAAAGGAGAATTTAAAACTTTGCCTCTTGCATCGACATACATATATCCATTTCCGTCAGCATCCTCTTTGATGACTGCACCGGAAACAGCCGCCAGGCATTCCGGCAACTCTCCTTCAAAGTCCTCTGCAAAGACAGCTTTCCCCTTTACCGCTTCTGATTCTATATGATTCACTGCAAGCATTACAGTCTTTTCAAAGTCCGAACCGCTGCGAAAAGTAATTTCATATAATCCCGGAGCATCAGCCATAATTGTCCGGGCATTTTCATCTACCTGAATATGCTCAGAATCACAAAAAATCTCATATTCTTCGATATCCTCTGCACCGTTTTGTGAATACGCTTTCAAATCATAAGAGATTTCCTCTCCAACCGAAGCATTATACCGATGCACATCCAACACGACAATTCTGTTATCCTCAGCCAGCACAATATGCCCCATACAAAGTATTACGCTAAGCAGAACAGATATTATTTTCTTCATTGCATTTACTCCCTTCTTAAGAGTTGAAATCCATAAGTCTTAACGTATCACAATAACATTGTAAGGTATATAATTATACGCTCTTACAAATACAATATCACCAAGCATAATCTCGGCTGAAGATATTTTTTTCACCTTGTCATCGCAATATAAGAGATAGCTTGTAGAGCCTTCAAGCTTAAAATTACGATGATATTCCGGATTATCAGCATCATTGGTGTTGTTTACATCCACAGTAACCGTTCCCCCATAAAGGTCAACAATTTCGCCGTAGGCTGTATAAAGATAGGATAACGGAACACTATTGGCTGTATAGGAATAACCGTTCGGCAAAATTTCCGAATATGTTTTCTCCTCATCCGATACACGGTGTAGCATATGGAATTCTGTAATTTTCCCTCTTGCATCAAGTACAAGCTGCATAATATCGCCTTTTTGAACCTCTGCCGCAGTCATTGTTTTGGGATATTTATCCCATGCATCAGGGAATGCATTGCAAACCTCATCACTGTCAAAATAAGCTGTTTTCTGTTCTCCACCCTCATAATAGGTGAGCTTGTAGCATGGTATGCCGTCATCGTCAATCACTTGTTGATTTTGTTCTACAAGTACAATATTTGCTTTTTGCTTATTTGCCCCATATCCTTCTGCCATAATATCTTCATAGGTTACAAAAGCACTGATTTCACGACTACGTTTTGTGTTATAAATTTCATAATTGCTGAATCTGTGATCCTCGCCCCATTCGCCTATGGTAGTGCATTTATAGCAGGTTTCATCTGCTTCATTTCCTGCAATCGGAAGTATAAACACCTTTGTATTTCCGGAAAAACGATAATTGATTCCGAAGGTATTTCTGTACATTCTTGTGTTTGCATTTGTTTCTTTTACATCAAGCCTTAAAGGTGCACCGGCATTATCCTGCATTCTGTTATCCGTTGCCGTATACACCGCCTCAAGCTCACCATCCTGATTCTTCTCATACAGAACCATCTGGCGTATTGCAATATCATTTTGAATCAACGGATTTTTGTCAGAATAAAATTCTTCTGCATCAAATCTGTCATTGTTTATCTTAAACTTCTTTGCAATACGGAAATTCTTAAACTCGTTTGCAGTTGTAAAAATCTTAAGCGAAATCCCTTCATCATACAGTTCAGGAGAACCCATTACCTTGAAAAGATATCCGTATTCACCAAAATTCTGTTCCGAAGTGTCAACACCGCACACAACATTTTCACTGTTTACAATAAAGGAATATTTTTCTCCACGCACACAATCCTTGATTCCGGGCATCTCGCTTGTTTTGATAAACTCTCTGCCATCAATATAAATTCTATCCTCCCCGGAGGATGTGTAAATTCCGGTGATTCTCTGCTTGGTAACTTCAAGGATAACAGAATCACCGCTTTTGGATTGAAAAATATCTACCGCATCAAATTCAGAAATATCTGCAAGGGTACCCTTCATACCGTCAACATATATGTCAAGACGGCAGTTATCCTCGTCAATTTCAAGCGGTTTTTCTCCATATTTGAAAAATACTTTATAATGATAGCTATTTGCACCCTCTGCAATTTTGGTCGTATATTCATTGATATAAATCACATCTGATTTTTTTTCTTTCGCCGCCGGCAATATGATTGTACCGTTTGCAATACGGAATGTGCTGTCATAATAGCGATCTAACACCTCACCGTTATAGATTACAATTGCATCATCTGAGAATGTCTTTTTCTTAATCCTTCCCGAAATGTCCTCATAGGAAATCTCACCTATACCCGTCTGGTCGCTTACAATATCTGCACCACGAATGATTACATCCTTATTTGCATTATATTTGTAGCAATAAGCATATACTGTTTCTGAAAAACGACCTGTGTCACTTACGAATGCAACAACCGTCCTGCCGATATCACGCTCTATCCCGGTGTTTGCAGTAAGATATCGTTCCCCGTCGATTAAAACACTTCCCTCCGATGTCGGAGTATACGGACTGATTGCAGATTTTGCATTTGCATCAATTCTTCCTTCAATCCGCTTCATACCAAGATATTTTTTCAAAAGCGTATCAGAGGTACGATTGGAATATTGCAAAGTACCCACGCGACCGCCTACCATTTCAAACACATTGGTTCCAAGTGCATCATAGATAAGAACCGCTGCCGCTTCCCGGGTCAGGATATTACCGTTCGGGGCAAGCTTTAACTGTCTTGCAACATTCATATAACCCTGCTGTTTTGCAACCAGACCGTACCCCAGAAGGTCTATCACCTTTTCTACCGCTTCTTCGGATTTTATTTCTGCTTGTGTCGTAACCGAGGTTTCTTTTTTTGTAATCGCCGCAAGCATTTCATTAAATTCACCACGACTCACAGCCGCATCTGCATCAAAAAATCCATCCTCTGTTTTTTTGATGATTCCAAGCTGCATCAGTATGCTTATCTTCTCTATATTTTTACTGTCCTCAACATCAATCGGCACCTCAGGGCTTGCAAACGCCGTTAGTGATGAGAAAAATATCAAAGAGGACAAAAAAGCCGAAAGCAGTTTTTGCGTACACTTATTCATATGTCACCTTTCCTTTTTTACCTAAAAAACCAAATGTCAAAGAATTATTGAATTGCCATCTTAATCCTTTGTGCCAACTTATCCTGCCCGATTTTCGACAGTTTCTCTGCGAGTGCAAGAAAACGTTCACAACACATATCCTTAATCGCACTCTCACTGTACAAATCCAGAAATTGCACCGCATCTATGATTTCCTGTTCTCTGGAATCAAGCAATGCTCTAAGTCTTGATTTGGAACAACCTGCAAGCTCCTCTTCAAAGCTTTTTATGGTGGTAAGCAATTTGATTGCCATTTCTGAATCTATCGGTGTCAGATATGCTGATATTTTATAACTGTTATCTGCGGACGTAATCAGAATCTCACCGGCATCCCACTCTGCAGTAACATACTTGCTGTCATGCATTTTGTATTCATGGGTATCATGCAGTTCGCCATTTAAAAATCTTTGATTTTTATTATAATCAATCTTTAACGTTTTTCCGCTGAGTGCAGTATACTCAACATAATAATCCGATGATACACGATAGCTGATACTTGTATTTTTTATAATATCTTGGCAGAACTCATCAAAGCCTTTGCCATATACTTCTGCTTCATGTACCTCGCACACAAATGCAGTATCCTTTGAATCTGTCCGGACTTCCACCCGATCAAGCGGATAAGCATTGTTATATTTCTGTCCGACTATTCCCCATGAATATAAGATTCCATCGCTTTTTCCGTCCTTCAATGGCTTGATTGCCACATATGTCCCCTTGTGATTTACAAATATCCATCCACTCTCTTCGTAAATCTCCTCAAAATTATCTCTTGGCAACCAGAAATGCGTGAACTTTACTTCACCGGAACGGGTGATTTTATGCATACCAATGCTTACATTTTCATGTTGGAAATACTGATAACAGTTACAATGCAAATCCCCCGCAAAATAACCGTGTGCATGACTTGCCGCTGCCGTACCATAGGGTCCGGGATGTCCTTCATATATCATGGTATCACTGCCACCTGCAAGGTGCAATGACCACGGAATCTCCTGCTGCGCCTGAATAATATTTCTTCTCAAGCTCTTCGGATAGGTCGATGTGACAGGCTGATAATTTCCGGCGGGTGACCAGTACTTTGTAAGATCATCCACATGTACCACACATCCAAGACTGTAGGTGGGTGTTGTATAGGTATACTTTTCCATGGTGTCGGTAATCAGCAAATCATCAGGAATTGCATAAATGGAACGACGTTCTTTATTTTCAAACCTTCTGTTCTCTTCAAATGCCATATCGTAAATCACCGCATCCGGAATATATTCTCCGAACAAAATATGCGAATCCTGTACCGCTTTTTCCGGTCCCAGTTCATCAAAAGCGACCGTACTTAAATCAAACATAATCTCAAGCATCTTAAACTTTGTAGTATAAGACATACCTGCATACACACGACTATGAGCCCCCGTCATCACGTCCTCCAGAGAGTCACTTAATATATCAGCATAAAGATACGTCAACATATCATATGCCATTTTCTTAAGCTCCGGATTTTTTGTCACCGCATAAAGATTCTCAAAGGTATAGATGTCTACATTATAATAATGTGCGGAATCATATTCCATGAAACCTCTTTTCAGACGTTGATTCACCCATGTTTTCATATAACCGGTATAACGCTGATTCAACTCTCTTCCGGTCATACCCTCCATCATAATTGCATCAGGAAAGGTTTCTCCGACCAGAATTGCTGTTGCATAGAAAACACCCTTATGGTTTTCGCTCATCCAGTCCTCCGGTGCCGGATACCTTACCGAGCAAAGATATTCCTTCATATCTTCAAAGCTTTCTTCGCTTGCATGGATTCTGCCCTTTAATTTATTATAAATATTAATCATCTGCAGAATGATAAAATCTCCACCGTCATTTCCTCTGCCGACAATGGTATCTTCATATTCTGCCTGTATTCCATGCCACTCTAAAAGCTCCGAATAGTCTCTGTCTCTCGGATACATCAGCATTTCACCGTAATATGAAGCAAGATTTCCAAGACCGCCAACACCCTTAACCGTACCCTCATTATACGATTTCTGCATCGAATACAAATACGTTTCACGACGTTTTTTCAAGGTTTTCTCGGCATATTCACGGTCAGACATTCCATCATCATAAACGGTTATCTGAAACGGGAAGGTTTTTCCTCCGACTTCGCCGATTAAATGCACCTCTCCTGCTTTGGTTGCCTTAATCCCACGGTTACGGCTTAAGTTGACCTTGTCCGCTCCCGATTGGATGCTCCATTTCACTTCATTTACAATATCCAGATATCTCGATGTACCATCGGAGTAATATGCCTTGACAGGTGTCATCGCAAGCAATGAAAACGCATCATGAACCGGGATTTTCGCACCGTCTGCTTCTGCTTCCACTCGTTCTATCACCGCATTTTCAGAAGGATTTACCTCCTTTTCAAGTGTGACTACCACATCATCAATATAGGCTGTAAGATTTGATGCACGCAAGGAAAAATACCCTTGCTTCGGGAAGCTTCCCGAATAGTACATCTTTTTATCATCAATCCCGAAAATCATCTGACAACCGTTTACCTCTACGGACACATTGTGCCAACCGCCGTCCTCTATATTAATCTCCGGGCCCGGGTCAACGCTGATACGCATATGCGGTGCATCTATATTATGACTTGCACGGTAGACAAACGGAATCCCCTTATCTCCACCAAAAACATTCTCTGCCGGAATTCTCCGTCTCGGAATAATTTCAAACAGTCCTGCATACTGCTCCTGTTCAATCACGGGATTTGCAATTTTTAATTTAAAATCAATCCGGTAATCTCTCCACTCGTAATCACCGAAAAATCCGGTTGTTTCATTGTCGATTACATAAGCCGTATTTTCTCCGTCTACGATAAGCTTTCCGGAATCATACTGCATATATTCCGATATTGCCTCTCCGGTTTCAAAATCCTCCGAAAGAACAACCCCTTCTTCCTTCGGGATTACAACAACCTCGGTTGTCAGCATTACCGAATCCACAACACCCCCAACGGTATGCGTTCCGGTACGGTTTGCCTTTAGCCTTTTGTTTTCCTCTGCGAATACTTTTTTATCAAATAACAGCTTCTCCGGCTCAATTGTAACAATGCCGTTTCCGGTGTCGGCTTCTGCGTAAAAATGCAGTTTATCCCACATAAGCACCTGTTCCCGACACGGTAAAAGCTTGATATCGTAAAACTTGCTTACATTGAGTTTTTCTGAGGTTTCAAGCTTGTCATACCGGAATGTAACAGTTTTTTCTCCCGGTATATCACTCGTAATCGAATTTCCTTCTATCGTAATTCCCTCACCCGACACAACTGCATCAACATTATAACGAATCCCATCGGCAGAAACACCCCACACCTGATATCCAACCGTTCCGCCACGGACAATACCGCTATTGGAAAGTTCTGCCTCCAAAGCTGTAAATTCTATTTTATCAACTACCTCTATTTCACATGAGGCAGTATATTCTTCCTCTGTAATTGCATCCTTTGCGGTAACCTGAATTTTCTTTGTCCCCGCATCCTGAAAGGTCACCGTATTATTTTTTATCATCTCTGAAGTATATGCACCCGAAAACAGCTCGTTTCCATTTTCGTCAACAACTTTTACCGGTGCATTCTGCCCCTGATACATTTTACTGTATGCAGGCTCTATCTTAATTTCCTGATACGCATCAATCGGCGTAACCATCATATTTTTCACATACACATTTGAAGAGTGGCTACTGAGCATAATCCCCCCCTCTTCTACAATCGGCATTCCTACAATATTCATATTCAACTCATGCATAGATGCCGAAATGGAAGAAAGAAGTATTCCTTTCTCGTCGTATGCCGAAAACGCAATTCCGTCATCTGTCATAATACCGCGAAGATGTATCCACGGCGTGGCACTATTTTTTAAGATACCGAGCGGTTTTTCAGAAACCGCTGCATAGTACCAGGTACTGCAGTTGTCCGAACCGGATGTCCGGACAATGGCAAGTCTGTCTCTTACAATTTCACCGTTACCATGCTTTTTGGTTGATGAATTATAATTGAGTGAACTCACATATACAAGTCTGTACTGTGTTGCACTGCTTCCGCCTGAGCGGAGCCCGATTGAGAATACTCCGGACGATACTCCGGTACAACCCGTCTGCTGTATATCTGCTTCAATGATGAAATCCGAAAAGCCTTCACCGACAGCAGAAGAGCCAATAATACGACTTTCCCCAGCCACCTGAATCAATGCTTCACCATCGATTTCCTTTGTATCAAAGTAGTTTGTACCGGTCAGCAACTCTCTGTACTGCTCATCAACATGTATCGTTTCCCCGGACTTTAACATCATCTTTTTTTCCTCTGCGTTTCCGACTACCGGTACAATTCCTGCTGCAAGCATTACTGTGCATAGTATTGTCGAGAGTATTCTCTTCATGTCACTCCACCTTCATTTCATAAAAATCTGTTCCGTAGATAATTTTTGCCGTACCATTCCTGCATTCAAGATACGGACTTTCAATCACCGGATGGTTCTCATAGCTCTGTTCCATATCGTTTATGTACTTTTTCCCGGTGATTTGATCTATTTTTAATTTTCTTCCATCAGTTGTCTGATAGCTGAGTTCATAGTTACCCGAACTGATTGTATAGTCAATTTTTGTATTTTGCAGAATGTTCTGTTTGAATTCTTCAAGCGATTCATATTGACTGTCATCGCTGACCTCACATACAAAAGCTGTATCCCTTGAATTGATTATAGCCTCAATCTCTCCGAGATTTTGTCCGTCATAACTACCGCTTCCCCAGGTGTATGCCGCAGAATCTGCAACATTTCCATCCGCAAGCATTTTTATCGCGATATAAACACCGTTTTTTTCCAGGAATATCCAGCCATTTTCCTCCAGACACATACGATATTGTTTTTTTGGTATCAGCATATGAATATAGGAAAGCTTATCACTTTTTTCAATTTTGTGCATTCCGATTGACACATTCTCATCCTGCATATATTCATAACACAAGCAATCAATATCCCCTGAAAAAAATCTGTGCTGTTCGGTATTTCCGGGGTGTGAATCCAGAATCAGACACTCCGGATTTCCTTTTATTCCCAGAGACCACGGAATCTCCTGATGCCCAGCTATAATCGGAGCATAAGAACCGCTCTCCTTTTTATAGGTGTCGATATTGTCGGTATGCAGCACCGAGCCCATAGCATACCGCTCTGTTAAATAGCTGTACCTTGTCACTTTCTGAGTGATGGATGCATCAAACGGAAAGCTATAGATCCGGCTTGCTGTTTTGTATGCATACGGATATTCTCTTTGCGAGGCAATCTCAAACAAAATATCGGGAGCTATATAATCAGAGAATAAAATTCCCGATAATTGTATATTCCGGATGGGATAGCTCTCGTCAATTCTGTATCCTTCTCCAAACATCAATGTACCCGGCAGATAGGTCATGGTCTTCCCGAATGCCGGATATTCCCGCATGACCGCACCTGCAACCGATGAATCAATACTGTTGATTAACTGCTTTGCATAAAGCAGGGTTACCATATCGTAGGAAAGCTTTTTCAGTTCTGCATCCGTTGTAAACAGATACAGCGTTTCCAATGCATACAAATCAACAACAGTATAATGCGGCGATGCTTCTTCCATAAAACCGTTATCAAGCTTTTCCCGGAAGAACTGCTTAAGCTTTTCTTTTGCCGGTACTCTTCCGGTCAATTCGCTTCCCAATTGCTCACATATATAATAGGTAAGACGGTGGTTTTCACTAAGAGCCGCACTTTCCTCCGGATAGGTGAATCCGTCAAGATATCGGAGAATTTCATCAAACACATCCGGGGCTGCCTTAATCTTTCCCTTTAACTGATGATAACAACGAATTGCCTGAAGCAACCCGAAATCGCCTGCACCCTCAGCACTTCCCAATATTTTTTCGCTATAGTCCGTCATTCTTAAGTGCCACCGGATATCATCCGTATAATCTCGTGCATAAGGCTCTGAAATCATTCCAATGTATATCGGCAAAAGTTCACCGGAATCCACTTTTAACGAAACACCTTTTTGGGCATCTCCCAGCAAACGCATTACAAAATCTTTGCGTCTTTTTTGCACGGTGCTTTTTAAATATTCGCTATTTGTCATTCCGCCCGACGTCAGGATAATATCATAAGTACAACTAAAATTTTTGTACTGTGCCTGAATCCTTACCAATGTATTTTCGGGCGTATTTTTATCAAAACTGATGATTCCGTTCTGAATCTTTGCATATTGCACACCTCTTATCACACTTCTTGAAAGGGTGTTATATTCAGAAAGAAAACGGTAAGAATCACCGTACACAGCCCGTATTCCGTTGATTTCCTCCAAAGAATAGCTTTCATAACGGTTCAATACAATTTTTGCATTGACCGCTTCTATTTTATCAGGTGTTCCACCGGGCATCGTCAGCTTTTCATATCTGATATCATCAATGTATGCACGCAGACCACTGGCAGAAATAGAAAAACCATCACAAACTCCGAAATCCGCGTAGCTTGTGCGTGTGATTCCGTCAACTGAAAACTCAATTCCTCGGTCTAAAACAACCACTGAAAAGTTGTGTATTTTTCCGTCGAAGATATCGGGTTTCTCTTCCCCTGAAACACCGCCGATTCTCATATAGTCACCGACACTGCAAACAACCGGATGTTTCTGATGATACAGTTTGATTCCGAAAAAGGACATATTGCTGTCTTTTTCGGTCTCATCAACACAAAATTTCCCGCTGATTCTAAAAAGAGCATTCGTATATACCGGTTCGGTTCTGTTGCAATCAAGCATCAACATGGTACTGCCACCATAATTTCTCTTTGCAGATAAATCGTACACAAAGCCGTCATATACCGGTTCCTTTTCAAAATCCTCAAAAAAGATTTCCCCGACAGACTCTTCTTCAGCATACACATTGCCCGTCGTCCGGATACCATCACAAATTGCGGTAAATTCAGTATCACCATACCATTTCAGTTCAAAACTGTTCCCTGATACCGTCGCACGGTTTTTATCAAAGAGCATATCAGTATAGGATATTTCCTCCCACAAGCTTCCCTTTCTTCCTTCTAAGGTAAACTGCGCCTTCTCATTCCTTTTTACCTTTTCAGGCAAGGAAAATCTGATTTCTTCGTAATCACTCACATAAATACTTTGACTGAATATTTTTCCGCAATAAGAAATATGTACCGTGTGATTCCCAGCTTTTTCTGCATAGAATGTGTCATTAAAAAATTCCAATGTATCACAGGATATATCACATTTTATGGGATTTCCATCAGCATTTACTACCCGGTAGCTGTTTGTACTTTTTAACAGTACCGCTTCCGGCGCTTCTATCTCTACAAAAGAACTCTCTTTGATATCAAGCACGATTTCGTCTGTCAGAATCTCTCCCGACCTGCTTGTTACGGTCGCTTCAATCACTGTCCTTCCGCTTTTTAAAAACGTGATACAGTCACCTTCTATTCTAACATCCGAATTGTCATATGTCAATTGATACTCAGTAGGGTAAATTTTAGTTTTTCTTCCATATTGATGTCCAAACAGGGAAATGTTGCACACTTCTCCAACCTCGGGAGTCGTATCTGTTTCCAAAGAAATTCCGGTCACTCTCTGTAATGCCTTTACTGTCATACGGTCGATACTGATATCAGAGGAATGGGCGGTCACTTTCAACTGATTCATCCCTTTTCCCGAATCAATGTATCCCACTTCCGATACAGCAGATATACTTGTATCCCCTGCTGAAAGCATCAATTTATCCTCTATCTTTTCAGCCTTTAGGGTAAAATACTCCGTAGAGCGCGAAGCTTTATCCAGTAATCCGATTTCTTCGGATATATTCTGAATCTTCCAGTATGCCGAATTATCATTCCGGTCTGAATAGCCAATCATCAACCGGTCACGAACACCATTGGAAACATCGGCATAGATAAACCGCTCATAAATACTGTCTTCCTCATCAATCCCGACCGAAACTGCCACCACACCGTTGTTTGCCGCTGAGCAGTTATTTTGCCGAAGTCGTATTTCAGCAGAATAGTTATCAGCATCTGCCAATATTTTTCCTGTCGAAACAATATTGGCATTGCCTGCAAGCTCTATCGTAGAATCTCCGGCAGAAACAGCATCAGATTTGAGGACAGCAGGTACGCCGTCCTCAAATTCCTCGTCTATAATGGTTCGTTCAGAAATGATATATTCTTTTACCGGTTCCTTTCACAAAGAACTTTGTGAAAGCGGCTCCATATCCTCCCATACAAATGCCTTTAACATACAGCCTTCACCGTATTCAGCAGGCAAAGTAAATTCCGCCTTCAAGGTATCTCCGGTTCCGGGTGCGAAATTCACAGTATCTGACACGCTGATTCCGGTAAGGGTATTGGTTTCAACCGAATAGGATGCTAAATACAAGACTGCACTGCGGTCGATATAGGTTGTGTTTGCAATTTTGACCTCAGCCTTTGCTACACCGTTTTCAATCTTGATAACCGGCTCTTCTACATCATATTTCAACTCGTCCTCAACAGATACAACTGCTACAACACCTTTTTTCAATCCATTTGCACCAACATATTCCATTGGAATAATCTTTGTTCCGCCGTCTGTGAAGGTAACTGTGGAATTTTCTTTGTCAACGGTAAAATCAAGTCCTTCTGTGTAAATATTCATATTTTTGGCAGAAACCTTGTAGTTTACAACTGCCTGCGGAACGGCATTGTTATCAACACCATTCATATTGGAAAGAATTGCAAGCGGTTCGCCTACTTTTGCAGTATCTGCAACTTCTTCGTACATATTTTTACAGTTGTAAAGCTTATAGATTGCCAGATCATCAACACGGAATATATATTCCTGTGCTGCCAAAATGGTTTTTCCCTTGGAAATTGTGGTTTTGTTTGCTCCGTCTCCCACTTGAATGTTATAATCATTCGAAGTATCCACACTTACTTTTCTCAAAGTCTTGCCGGTTGTCGGATCGTAGGTGTTGGCAGCAACGGTATTGCTGAATGCATATGCGGTCATTTTATAAAATTTATTCTCTGTAAATGATTGATTTGAGTTAAGTGTGATTGTTCTTCCGCTTGCATCAGATGTGTACGACTGACCTGCATTGGAAGTTGATGTCTGGATACCGGAGAGCATATAGCCCGGAACACCATTTTTGAGTCCGTTTTTACCGGTTCTTCCGATTGCAAGTACATCATAGATTCGGGATGCACCAGAGGTTGCAATAGAAGAGTTTCCGTTTCTCTTACCAAACGGTGCATAAATAATTCTGTATGCGTTATACGGCAAGGTATCGGTCGGGTTATATCTCAAACCGAGATTGATACCGATTGCAGTTTGTGCGCTTCCGCTATAGCTCTGACCTCTGAAGAAGTATTCTACCTGATAATCTGCAAGTTCAGGTCCGAATGCTTCTGTCTGGAACGATTCGCCGGCTTTTGTGTGGAACTGAAGCGCTGTGTTATTCGGACGGTTTCCTTGTGCACCATCGGTTGCCTTAAAACTTTGTGTATTTGCAGAACCTGTGAATCCGCCAACACCCTGAAGCAAAGCTGCTGCACCTTCGCTCTCATAGGTATCATCCTGAAAATCCTCAAAGAATACCGGAACGGTATCCTTTACCGCACAAGCACCATATTTATGTGTATAGGAAAAATAGGTTGTAAGTGTTTCTCCTTCCACTTCTGCGGTTACCATATGGATACCTTCTGTTGTGGAGGAAACATTTTTTCCGGATACTGCATTACCATCTACCGAAACAGTTACTTCACCTTCATAGGGTACGCCGTCCTTTGTGATAATAACATTTGCTGAGGTTGTTCCGTCATTTCTGAGATTATACGCATCCAAAGAAATTTCAAAACCTTCTGTCAAAGCGGGAGCGTCTTTTACTGCCGCAAATGTAGTCATACTGCTCAACAGCATGGAAGCAGTTAACATAACTGTAATTATTTTTTTCATTTCAAATCTTTCCTTTCTTTTCTTCTTAACCTTTTACTGCACCTATCATAACACCCTTTTCAAAATATTTCTGAATAAAGGGGTAAATGCACAAAATCGGAACCGTAGAAACGATAATGACCGCATATTTTATTGTTTCACCAATCAGTCCCTGCTCCCCGATTCCAACATTCTGAACCATCATACTTGTGTCATTTTGTATGAGTATCTCACGCAGAATCAATTGTAACGGGAATTTTTTTCTGTCGGACAAAAAGAGCATTGCGTTAAACCAGGAATTCCAATGTCCTACAGCATAGTATAAAATCATAACCGCAATCACAGCCTTTGATAATGGAATTACAATCCTGAACAGAATCACAAAATGCCCTGCACCGTCAAGCCTTGCCGATTCTTCAAGACTATCCGGAATCGACAGAAATGATGTACGCATAATTATCAGATTGTATGTACTGATTGCTGATGGCAATATCAGCGCAAGCAGGCTGTTTTCCATACCCAATGTTCTTACCGTAAAATAAAACGGAATGATTCCGCCGGAAAAGTACATGGTAAAGACTATCATCATCATGATTTTACTTCTCATTATGAAGCTCTTTCTTGATAAAACATAAGCTCCGAATGAGGTTAATATAATATTAAGTGTAACACCAAACACCAATATGATTAAAGTATTGATGTAACCCTTTAATATCATCGGATTTCTTGCCATAAGTTTATACGCATTGACGGTAAAATCCTTCGGCCATAAAAGTATTCCCTTATGTCCGCTCATAAACTGCGGAGAACTGAATGATGCACACAGCACATGTATCATAGGGTAGAGCATCGCAATACACAAACAACACATGAACACGATATTAAACACCTCGAAAATGCGTTCTCCGATACTTTTTTTAATTTTGTTCATTGCCTGAATATCCTTTCGCACATTTATGTATTACCATAAGCTCGTATCATTAAATTTTCTGCTGATTGTATTTGCGCTGACAAGCAGAATAAAGTTTATAATTGAGTTAAATAGCCCTACTGCAGAGGTATAACTCCATTCCTGACTCTCAAATCCGAGACGGTAAACATAGGTTGATATGACATCACTCGTATTGTAAATAAGCGGATTGTAAAGAAGGATTATCTTCTCATATCCGACCGATAACATCGAACCGATTTTTAATATCAGCATAATAATAATCGTTGGCATAATACCCGGTATCGTAACATAACGCATCTGATTCCATTTTCCTGCACCATCTATCTTTGCCGCCTCATACAACTGCATATCGATACCGGAAAGTGCCGCCATATATATAATAGAATCCCAACCCAGGGTTTGCCATATTCCAGATGTTACATATATCGGAACAAACATCTTTTCACGCGTCAGCATATCCACATTCTCACCGATTAGTGGTGCTAAAAAAGTCGAGATAAAGCCATCTGATGATACAAAATCCTTTATCATACCGCAAATTACCACAACTGATATGAAATGCGGCATATATGATACCGTTTGTACAACTCTTTTGAACTTCGCCTGTCTGAGTTCGTTCATCATAAGCGCTAATATGATCGGCGTGGTAAATCCAAAAATAAGGGTGTTAATACTGATTGTCACCGTATTTCTAAGAAGTCTGCCAATATCAGGAGAGGACAAAAAATCAATGAAATGCTTAAGTCCTACCCACTTACTTCCGAGAATACCTTTACCCGGGCTATAGTTCTGAAACGCTATAACTGTTCCGTACATCGGCACATAGCAGAATATAACGTAATATGCAATAATCGGAATTATCATCAGATAAAGTTCCCAGTTTTGCCTGAAATGTGTTTTTATCCAATTCCTTTTATATGTTGTTTGTAATTTGATATTCATTGCACCCTCCGTGCTGACTTTATTCTCTTACCAGATATCTTTCATAAGCTTTTTGCTGAGCTGCAAGTACTTTTGACAAGCCACGAGTTTCAAGCTCTGCAAGATATTTATCATAATTTTCAATCGGCTCAATTCCCATAATAAATTTTATAATCATTTCCGACTCGTATGTGGAAATAGAGTTCGTAAGTTTTGCAATTTCACCTGCTTCTTCCTCATCCATGTACAGATACGGCATTACGTGTTCATGTGCATTTGTATTGCTCCAGATTTCCCATGCCTGTTTCTGTTGCGGAAGCGATGCATACTGCTCCATATACCGTTTATCCTGAACAAATGCTCCTGTGTTATAGGACTGCATATACATAGCCATTGCTGCTGACATAGAAAGTCCATCAGGATTGTTTGTTATCTTCTCGGTATAAATCGGTTCACCGTCTACCATAGTATAGCTCTCACCTTCAATTCCGAAGTTAAATAACATATGTCCTTCCTCAGAATATCCGTAATCGAGAAGCTTGTAAGCCAAATCAACATTCTCGCAACTTGTAGTGATTGCCGCAAATCCCCATGGAACTGCCGACTGTGCCTGACCATACTCCGGATAATCACCCTTGTTAAGTGTCGGATAGGGTGCCGCAACCAATTCAAAGCCCGGTTCTGTCGCCGCTTGCATCCATCTGCCAATACCACTTCCTATGCTTCCTGCAGTTGCGCCCGAAACACCATTTATGATATTAGCATCTACTGTCTTGGAATTAACCGCCGCAATATTGCTGTCAAGTATTCCCATATTATACCACTTATTCATCGTTGCAAGGAAATCCTTAAAGCCCGGCTGTGCAGAACCGAATACAACCTTGCCTTCATCAATATATGTACCCTGCATGACTCCATACGCACCACAGAAAGTGCCCCACGCAAACTGATACGGTTGAATTGTCAGCGGTGCGGCAGCTCCTTTCTTTTCCTTAAATGCCACAAGGACATTTTCCCATTCATCAATTGTTTCCGGTACCGCAAGACCCAACTCATCCAGCCAGTCCTTACGCACACATATTCCTGCCGATACCTGAAGCGATTTATCTCCCCGTATAAATGGGAATGCAAAAATTTCACCGTTATCTGTTTTTACCCACTTACTGATTTCCGGATGCTCTTCAAGGTATTTTTTAAAATTCGGGGCCTTGTCAAGTTCTTTTCCGATATCACGGATAATCCCCTCAGAAATTGCCCGTCCGGGTCCGCCCGGATAATTTGCCCAGCGGTACTCAATAATGTCAGGCAAATCATCCATTGCCACCATTACATTGAATTTCTCTCCGCCCTGACCTTGAGGTGGATGCTGATATTCAATATCAATTCCCAGCCTCTTCTCAAGCTCCTTTGCAAACGGTGTTTCACCGTAATCACTTACCGACATTGCCGCATTTGATTCAAGCTCCATCCAATAGGTAAGCTTGTTGGATGAATCTTTTTTCTCTTCATTGCCGCAGCCGGCGATACTAACCGTTACACAAAGTGCAACTGCACCAATGATAGCTTTTTTGAATCCTTTTTTCATATTGCTCCTCCTATTACTTTTTTATATTTTAATTATAGCACCGGCTTTTCAGGTAAGTCAATTTCCAAAATCTATGAATAATGTTCAATTTCTTTTATTTTATCAAAAAATCATATAAAGTGTCATTAAGTCCAATCAAAGCCTGAAGCTATATTGCAGAATTGGTTATAAAACCAATACCAACCGTCTTCCCCTTTGTTCCATCAAACTTTGCACTGTCATCCATAAAGTAAATTGATTGAATTTTTACACCTATAAGCATGGTTTACTTGAACAAAGCGGCTTCGCCGCAACCGCTCCATAAAATTATCGTGTACTTTGAACTAATGCAGAGCGGTAAGAAGAAGCATAATGCTTTGTTACGCCCATGTGCGTTTCCGCTATTAGCGGAAAATTTCGCACGGGCATTCAATTCTTTTTGCTTTATAGGAACGCAGTTTCCTATAAAGCAAAAAAGCTCTTGATGTCCTTTCCCCATGTATGCTCTTTTTTCTTTCATTTACAGTTGCATTTTTACATCGTTCGTGTTATAATGAAAAATGTAATAATGATACAACGAACTTTTTAAAGGACTGATTGTTATGAACATACACGAAATACGTCAACAAATGAAATTCAAATCAATCTATGAAATATCAATGCGAGTTACCTTCTATGCCCGTGTTTCCTCCGAAAAGGACGAACAGTTAAATTCGTTGGATAACCAGATTGCATACTATACCGACCTTATCAAGAAAAATCCGAACTGGGAATATATTCCGGGGTACATTGACGAAGGTATTTCCGGGATTTCCACGCAAAAGCGTGAAAATTTTAATCAGATGATTGCAGATAGCCAAACTGATAAATTTGATTTTGTGATTACAAAAGAAATCTCCCGTTTTGCAAGAAACACATTAGACAGTATCCGGTTCACACGAGAACTGTTACAAAACGGTGTAGGAGTATTCTTCCAGAATGACAATATCAATACCCTTGACGAGGATTCTGAGCTTCGTCTCTCCATTATGTCCTCTATTGCACAGGACGAATTAAGAAAGCTTTCCTCCCGTATTAAATTCGGGCATCAGCAGGCAATCAAAAATCATGTTGTGCTTGGTAACAGCAGAATTTTCGGTTATGACAAAAAAGATAAAAGGTTAGTGATTAACGAAGAAGAAGCAAAGATGGTTCGGGAGCTTTTTGAACTTTATGCAACTGACCAATACAGTATGAAGCAGATTGAGGACTTATTCTGGAGCAAGGGCTACCGAAACCGAAACGGCAACAAAATTGCCCATTCAACCATGGCAAATACAATTTCCAATCCCAAATACAAGGGCTACTATGTAGGCAACAAGGTAAAAGTAATTGATATGTTTACCAAAAAACAGCATTTTCTCCCGCCCGAAGAATGGGTGATGTTCAAGGATGAAACGGGAGAGATTGTACCCGCTATTGTCAGCGAGGAGCTTTGGGATGCGGCAAACGCCGTTTTGGAGCGGAGAAGCAAGGATGTGAAAAAAAGACAGAACATCTGTAATCACGCCAATCTTTTAACAGGCAAGCTATTCTGTACGCACTGCGGTAAGGCCTATTACCGTCGTGATAGTGTAGATCGGCAAGGTAACAAAAACAGCAAATGGGTATGTAGTGGAAAAATCAACAATGGAGCGGATTCCTGCCCATCCTTTGCCATCTATGAAGAAGAAATCAAACCGATTCTGTTCGATGTATTCAACGAAACCTCTCCCATTGCGGAGGATTTGATTGAATCCTACATTGAAATGTATCGCACCATCGAGGCAAGCGGTGATTTGGCTCGTGAAATTGAACGCCTGCAGAAAGAACTGGAGCATGAACAAAAAAAGAAACGTAAAATTCTTGATTATAATTTAAACGGAGACCTCTCAGACGAGGAATATCTCCAGATGAACAGAGAATGCAAGGAAAGAATTGAATCCCTGGAAAAGGAGCTTGCCGGGCTTTTGGAGCAACAGAACTCCAAGGAGGATTTCAAAAAGCATATCGAAGAAATCCGCACCGTTTTAACCCAGGCAAAGCAGGATGCCGCACAGGGCTTGATATCAAAGGAGTTTATCACAAAGTATATTGACAGAATTTTTGTTACGCCCGAGGGTGATTGCTTAAGGCTTGAAATCAAGATATTTACAGGGAAAACGTGTGAAAAGTACCTTTCTAAAATCAGAGGTCGTACCGGTCACATGAGTAAGAAGATGATCGAAGATTACGAAAACAGATTGAAATAAGCTGTAGCATTGTGACGTTTGAATGGGCGGTATCCGGCATACAAGGGCTGTCGGTAACGTCCGGGTAAATTTGGTGCAGACAGACAAACCGAGTTGGTGTGAAAACGAATTATATTTGCGTCTGATGATTGCACAAAAAGAGTGGCTCAAGCATCCGCTTGGGCCACTCTTTTTTCATGTATCTAATTTCAGAACCGACATAAATGCTTCCTGCGGCACTTCTACACTGCCGACCTGGCGCATTCTCTTTTTACCCTCTTTCTGTTTTTCCAACAGCTTTTTCTTTCGGGTAATATCACCGCCATAGCACTTTGCAAGCACATCCTTACGGAGTGCACGCACCGTTTCACGAGCGATAATTTTACTACCGATTGCCGCCTGAATCGGCACCTCAAAAAGCTGACGCGGAATTGCTTCCTTGAGCTTTTCCGCCATTCGTCTGCCCCGGTTATACGCACTATCCTTATGCACGATAAAGGAGAGTGCATCCACCATTTCCCCATTTAAGAGCATATCCAGCTTTACCAAGTCGGAGCGACGGTAATCGGTCAGCTCATAATCAAAGGAGGCATAGCCCTTTGTACGGGATTTTAACGCATCGAAGAAATCGTAAATAATCTCATTCAATGGCAATTCATAAAAAATCTGCGCACGGGTTTCTTCCATATATTTCATATTTTTATAGATACCGCGCCGTTCCTGACAAAGCTCCATGACATTGCCGACATAGTCAACCGGAACCATAATATCCGCATTGACCATCGGCTCTTCCATATACTCAATTTCACTCATCGGCGGAAGATTGGTCGGGTTATCCACCGTAATTGTTTCGTGATTGGTTTTGTGAACCTTATAAATAACGCTGGGTGCCGTCGTAATCAAATCCAGATTGTATTCCCGCTCCAGCCGTTCCTGGATGATTTCCATATGCAACAGTCCTAAAAAGCCGCAACGGAATCCAAAGCCAAGTGCAACCGAGGTTTCTGCCTCAAACATGAGGGAGGCATCGTTTAACTGCAATTTCAAAAGTGCTTCTCTCAAATCGTCATACTGCGCACCGTCTGCCGGGTAAATACCGCAGTATACCATCGGATTGACCTTTTTATAGCCGGGCAAGGGTTCGGGTGCCGGACGGGTTGCAACCGTTACCGTATCACCCACACGGGTATCCTGAATATTTTTAATGCTTGCCGCAATATAGCCAACCTCACCTGCAGACAGCTTTCCGGTCGGAACTAAGCCGTTTGCGTGCATAATACCAACCTCAACAACGTCAAACTCTGCTCCGGTCTGCATCATACGAATCCGGTCTCCGACCTTGACACTTCCCTCTTTTACCCGGATGTAGACAATGACACCACGGTAGCTGTCATAGTAAGAATCGAAAATCAATGCCTGCAAAGGTGCGGTGACATCGCCCTCGGGGGATGGGATTTTGTGTACAATCTCCTCCAGCACATCCTCTACATTCAAGCCGGTTTTTGCCGAAACTCTGGGCGCATCCTCTGCCGGAATGCCGATGATATCTTCAATTTCACGGATTGCGTGCTCCGGCTGTGCCGAGGGCAGGTCAATCTTATTGATAACCGGAACCACCTCTAAGTTATGCTCAATCGCAAGATAGGTGTTTGCCAGGGTCTGTGCTTCAATGCCCTGGGATGCATCCACAATCAGAATCGCGCCCTCACAAGCGGCAAGACTTCTGGAAACCTCATAGTTAAAGTCCACGTGTCCCGGTGTGTCGATTAAGTTTAAAATATATTCGTCCCCATCCTTCGCCTGATAGCGCAGACGGACTGCGTGCGCTTTGATGGTAATCCCGCGCTCACGCTCCAAATCCATATTGTCTAAGAGCTGATCCTCCATGTCACGCTGAGAAACCTCACCGGTCAGCTCCAGCAAGCGGTCTGCCAGTGTGGATTTTCCATGGTCAATATGGGCAATGATACAAAAATTCCTGATTTTATCCTGTGCAAATGCCATCTATTTTTCCGTAGCCTTTCTTCTAAAATATATCGTCTTTATTGTTTCTTTGATTTTATTTATCATACCATATTTTGTCCGATAAGTCAAGATTGTTTCGTGCTCTGCTTCCGGACAATCACATTTATCCTCTGCTTCTGCTCTGCATCCTGCAATCCGTCAAAATGCTCATGAAAATCCGGGTCATCCGTTTCGTATAACGCAAGGTTTATCAGATATTTTCCAAGCTCGTACAAGCTCCGGTCACTCCCCGACAAATCCAGAACCAGCTTCCCGTTTTTATGAAATTCCTCATGTTCCATATCAAAGTCCATGTCATCATAAATATCAATGCATAGTTCATCCAGATATTTCGGTTCTTCCAAGCCACCAATAAAATGTCCCTTTGAAGCATCACTTTTACTTTGCAGATATTTCAGCTTTAAAATCACTTCTTTTTCTGAAAATGTTTTCATTCATTTCTCCTCATCACCGGAATTCGATCAGTTTGTTTCCTTTGTAGCAAAGAGTTCCTTTTTGTCCTTTTTTATAGCTTCTGGCTGAAAAGTCGGAAACCGGGAATGCAAGCCGTTTTTTTTCCACCTCGAAAACAACCATAAACAGTTCTTGCTTCCATACTTGCGGAAAACGTGAAGGTCTTTGTTCTTTGTAGACATCCACAACAACAGCCCTTTCCTTTTTTAAAGGCGCATATCTGTTTTTAATTGTCCTGATAACAGCAACCAGCCAGCATCCTGCCAAAAACCATATCAACACCTGAACAATAATTTCAAAACACTCATAAATTTCCATACCTTTGCTCCTTGATGCTTTACGACTCCTCCAGCAGTTTCAAAATTCCTGCCTCTAAAGTTGCTTCGTCGATTGCCCCGTTAAAGCCGCCCAACAAAGTTCCATCGGGTGTAATGAACACCGTCAGCGGAACACTCCGGATTCCATAGGCATTTGCCGCATTGGATTTTGTATCATAGTAGGTCGGGAAGGTGTAGCCGTTTTCTGCAACAAATGCCTTTGCACCTTCAAAGGTTTCCCGTTGTCCGTCGGTCAGGTTCACCATTAAAAAAACCACCTGCTCCCGATATTTTTTGTACATCGCATCAAACGCCGGCAACTCCATTTTACAAGGTCCGCACCAGGTTGCCCAGAAATTTACCACAACCGGTTTTCCTTGTAATTTGGATAAGCGTTGGGCATTCCGGTCGCCGTCTATCACAACAAAATCAGGTGCTTTCTGTTTTGGTTGTTCTGTGCTCTGTGTTTCCTGCGTGGTAATCGATTGCTCCTGCTCCTGCTGATATTGTGCCGAAAGATACCGATATCCAACCGTAGCTCCCACCAGAAGCAGAATAAACAAGACCGCCCAAAGAATTAAGCTTTTTTTCATCTTACATTCCTCCAAATACATTTAAAAGCCGCCATAACAATCCGGACATCATCGCAACACCGACCAGAATCAGAAATCCGCCGCAAATCAGATTGATGATGCGGTAATGCCGTTTGATTGCTCCGAACAATGCACTCAGCTTTTCAATCAACACGGCAGAAATCAAAAACGGGATTCCCAAGCCGAGCGAATAGGTGAAAAGCAGCAAAAACCCTTGTCCTGCCGTTCCGGACGAGGATGCAAGCATCAGGGCAGAGCCCAAGAATGCACCTACGCACGGTGTGAGACTAACCGAGAACACCATTCCGAACAAGAAGGCAGAAAAAACCCCTTGAATCTTCTTTTCTGTTTTCGTCCCCCGAAAAAAGGGCAGATGAATCACTTCCAAAAATCCAAGTCCGAGCAAAATCACAACCAGGCCACATATGATATTGATTATCGTCTGATAACGTCGGAGCAGTCCGCCCAGCGTTCCTGCAAACAGTCCAAGCAGACAGAACACAACCGTAAATCCGACTACAAATCCGACCGAACGGGGTAAAACCTTTTTCTTCTGCTCTGCTCCTCCGGCAAAATAGGAAAGATACACCGGCAGCATTGGCAGCATACAGGGAGAAATAAAGGAAATCATTCCTTCTAAAAACGTCAGAATATATTGCATTTTTTTACTCCTTTTTCTATTTTGTAGCTTCTTTTAATGCAGACTTGAACGCATCCCGGCTCATTTTATTTATCCCTTCAATGACACAGATTTTCATATCAACTGCACGTTGGCGGATAAACTCACACGCCAGCTCATTCGGTCCGAGATTCGTTGCTAAAAGCATCTTCCTTGCATATTTCCCACCAAAACGACGGGCAACCGTCTGCAATTCATATAGTGCCTCTTTATGTACTTCTCCGTTTTTGCAGGAGGCAAAAATCGGGATAATACCACGCATCATCATCAAATCAATCTCGTTGCGTGTTTCCTTTTTGGTGGAATATCTGGTTTGAATTACACCGTCCCAATCTGCCATTACGCCATTTTTGACATCATGGAAATGACCTTCCTCCCAAAGCTCCTTTGCAATCAGATAGGTATATACCTCCAACGCATTCCCGGATTTGGTCAAGGCATGAAATACCTGCTCATTCTTATAGCAAAAGCTTACGGAACCGCCTCTTTTCTGATAATTCAGCAACAATCCGGCATTCACCAATTCCCGCATAATATCCCAATCTGGCAGAATCGGACGGTCGCGCAAATCCGCACAAACAGAAAAGCTCTCATCCATATCAAACCTTCCGCTGATTCCCGCCATCGCAATTGCATGGCGGTTCCAAGCAGTACAATTCCGACTGCAAATGCTCCAGATGGTGTCAATATCCTTTGAAAAATCAGCATTCAGATTCCATGAAAAGCCGGGACCTCCCGATACAATACTGCCACCGTTCAGGTGGAAGGTTTCCTCAAGGGTCAGATATGGGATTTCGTCCTCTTCCAAACACTCACAATCCTTTACCCGAATCAGACTTCCTTTTTTGACATCATAGCGAATAATCGGGATATTCCGTTGCGCCGCAACTGCTCCCATTGCGGCAATGACAACATCCTTTCCGCCGGTTAAATCAAAGCAACAGTCCTCATTCCGGTCGATGATTTCGTTGAATCTTCCTACAATCTGTGCAAAATCATTCCGGGACACATACTCATATTCCACCGAAATAGCGCCATGCTCCGAAAAAATCTGTTCCATCAGCTCCTGTTTTTTCGGTCTCATCAGATTCTTGAACCCGACAAATACAATTTTTTGGGGTAAAAAATGAAGTCCTGCAATCAGATTTTCCAATTGCTCGGAATCAAATAATTCAATTAGTGTTTTCATTCTGCTTCCTCCACCTGTTTATTTTTGCGTTTATGCGTGTAAATATGCAGATAGTCTGTCCGGGAAATTCACCGTCATGCCGTCCACTCCCAGCCGGCACATTTTCTTCATCAGGGCAATATTTAAAACGCCCCAGGCTCTTACCCCGAGTCCGTTTGCTCTCCATGCTGTCATCAGCTCTTCTGTGATATCCTCAGCCTTGGGGGCAAGCTCCTCGCCTCCGATTTCCATAAGGTCGTTCATTTTATCCTCACCAACCTCGCCAATCAACCATCCGACTCTTGCCTTCGGATTCAACTCCTTGATTTTTTTGATGTAATCAAAGTAAAAGCTGGTAAAGGTGGTACGTTCCAAAAGACCGAATTCTTCTATCATCCGGAGTGAATCCTCCTCTACGCCGGCGCCCTTTAACTCAATGGCAAAGCTGATATCGTAGGGCGAGAACTTTTCCAAAAACTCCCGAAACGTAACAACCCGGTCATAAAAGCCGGTGGTACTATTTCCGTAAATTTTCAGCTTTTTCAACTCCTCCAGGGTATAATCGCAAACACGTCCCACACCATCCGATACCCGGTCTACCGTATCATCATGAAACAGAACCAAAACACCGTCCCTGGTTCTTTGCACGTCGGTTTCAATTCCGTTCGCCCCCTGCAATAAACCAAGATAGAAGGACGATAATGTATTTTCCGGAGCATATTCACTTGCGCCTCTGTGTGCATAATTTATCATGTTTGTTCTCCTTTGTTCTAAAATGATTTCCATTTACTTCGTAACGAATCATAAAATACTGTTAAATCATTATATAATTAGGTGATAGAAAAGATGCAAATCATTCTACCAGGAGTAAAAATGCTTGCTTGCAAGGGCATTTTTACGACGCCGTCAATTGGCATACGCAGGCTGAAAGACTGCAGAAAGCCGTCAGGCTTTTAAGAATTTTATAAAATAAAATTCTGCATATGCCAATTATATCATAAGTTTTAAAAACCGACAATACCTAATGAAAAAAAAGTCACCGTCCAACAACAGTGACTTTTCCTTGATTCCTACATTTTTTGGTAGATTTCATATGCCCCCAACGCCGAGGCAATTTCGGCGTGTTCTTTTGGTACAATCAGCACCTCTTTTTTCGTTTCAAAGGCAATCAATTCTGCAAACATCCGATTCAGCGGTTCTGAGCCACCGACAAGAATCCGGCAATTCCCGCAAGCCTTGGCAATCAGACCGATATCGGCAGAAAGAACTGCTCCGGTAAAGAAGCTGTTTGCCTCAATCCCCTCTGCTCCAAGCTGGGTACGCAGAATCCGCACCTTAAAAAGAGCCTGATTGAGTCCATATTGCTTTGCAAACCGATACCCTTTTATGAGTGCATCAGAATCATATTCCTTTGGAAAGGGCAACAAAAGCGATTGCTTTAAAATCGTATTTTGCGAAAGTGCCGCCATCATTTCTCCGCTCATGGTGGTAATGCAGGACACAATCCGTCCTTCTGCATCCGATTGTATCAGTTTGGTATGCGTTCCCGGCGAAACTGCCATAACGGCTCCGCAGATATGTTCTGCCTTGCAAAGTCCGAAAAATTCGGTTTCCTCCCCACGCATCATATCTGCAGTTTCTAAGGAATCCATACCGCATTTCATACCCGGAATCAGTCGGAACAAATGTGGGCTGACCTCGGGCAGATGTACGGTTTTTACATGATTGGCAAGTGTTCTGACATCTGCCGGCGCCATGATATGTGCCACCTCACAAAGTCCCAGCTCGGAATTACACATTCCGGACACAACAATTTCAGAAACCTCACAAAGCTCTGACATTGCCCGGATGCCTTCTCCGACCGCCCGACAAAGCGCCTGATTGTTTCCGGTTTCTGCCGTTCTGCCAGCACCGCAGGGAATTTTTATCTGCTTTTTTACCACACCGTCACACACCCAGGCAATCCGGGTGTTGGTGGTACCTCCGTCAATCGTAAATAGATTCATCTCATACCTCTTTATAGCCTGCTCCGGTATAGCCGCCGCTCTCACCATTCTCTGAAGCGGAGAACCAGAAGGAATAGAGCTTTCCGGCTTCTAATTCAAATCGGATACGGAACGGTTTTTCCGACAAGGCAGAAACATCAAAATCACCCAAATCAATCCGACAACAAGTGCTGTCTGCCTCAATCCAATCACTTTTTATCAGTTCATTCTTTGCTTCGTCTAATAATGCGATTCTCAGCTTTCCCGAAAAGTTTGCAAACAGATACTTTTTATCGGTAAAGCATAGCGGTCTGGTTAAAAGACTTCCCGGCTTTTGGGCATTCATCGAAACAAATCCGTCCCGACGAAGCTTTGCAAGTCCGGTTGCACCGTTTGCGTACATTCCGTTTCCCTTTGTCCATTCAAGTTTTGTCTGGTCGGGAGCACCTGCAAAGCCGATGTAGTAAATCCAGATTTCATCCCCGACTACCATGCAGGTACCGCCAACCGATTGCACATAGCCCTTATCCCACGTACCGTCTGCGATAGAAGCATTGATAATCGGGGTATCGGTCGGACGGGAAAAATGGAATCCGTCACGGCTGTACATTGCTAAAAGCTCTGTAATCTTCGGCGTTCCGTATTCTTCACAGACATGATTTTCCGGTCCTCGCATCACCTGAAACATTCCCACCATAATGCTCTCATATGCAATTGCATCCACATTATAAAGCTGAGGCTTGAAGCCGATATAGGGATTTTCCTTGTTATCCCGGTCGGCAGACAGCCAATGCACCTTCTTGGTTTCATCCGAAAAACCGCCTAAGAATCGGTCGCTCTCTGCATAGGCACGGTTACGATACCAATCCCCCTCGCTGAGTGCGATATCACGAACACTATACACCCACTTTTTACGGAACGCATTATAGAACATGGTCGAGCGGTCATAGACCGTAAACGTAAACTCTGCATTTTCCCAATGGATTCCGTCTGCAGAGGTCATGAGGATTCCCGGCCAGCCAGCGCCCGGATTTCTCAGATACATTTTGTAGCGTTGCGTTTCGTCCTCGGTTTCATCGTCAATCCAGACGGTAGTGGAATCGGGACGCAGTACCCCTAAATGCTTTTCCTCCGGTTTGGTTTGGTTTGTATCCATGATACCGTCGCAAATGCTGTGGTCATAGGTCAGAATTTTATTGGTTCCAGGCTCAATATCCAAATCCGGGCGTGTCCAATGGATACCGTCCTCACTTTCTGCATAAGCCATATTCCGAAGCCAGCTTGCCTCATACCACATTTTGAATTTCTGTTCCTTTTTGTCGTACCAGACACCGCCGCTCTTGGGCGTTGCACACGGCTGACGGTTCTCGGTCTCCCACGGCATTTCCGGTTTTAGCACCGGATTTTGCTCAAATTTCTTTGCTTTGTGATATTCCGGCACCAGGTCGGTTTCCTCAATCAGAAAATCATCCACAAACAACTGTCTGCCGACCGATATATCAATGACCTGGGGCGGATGCTCCAGATAGGGGACCGGTTGCTTGTCCAGATATTGCTCAACCGTATATTTTGGTGGCCACTCCTGGGGCAATACAATGTTATTATATAACTTTTCCACAGATTATTTCCTCCTTTTATAATTGCTCTGTATATTCCCAAGCGGCTCGAGTAATCCCCTCCCAATCGCCGCTTTGAATCATTTTTTTATTGACTACATTGCCGCCAATTCCGATACCGACCGCACCCTGTTCCAGATAATCGGTCATGTTTTCGGCACTCACACCACCAACCGCAAGCAATTTTACACCTGCAAGCGGTGCGGCAAGCTGCTTGATATAATTCTTTCCGAAGGCAGTAACCGGGAAGATTTTTACAAAATCCGCTCCGGCAGCATCTGCAACCACAACCTCGGACGGCGTTAAAGCGCCCGGAATCGAAACCAATCCAAGCTCCTTTGTCTTTTTGATGATTGCAACATCGGTGTTGGGTGAGATAATATATTCTGCGCCTGCATCCCGAGCCGCAAGCAGTTGCTCCTCAGAAAGAACCGTTCCGGCTCCGATGCAGATTCTGCCCTTGAACTGCTCGCAAAGTGCAGAAATGGTTTCTTTGGTACCCTCTACGCTTTCTCCCTTTGGAAATGTAACCTCTATCAGACGGATTCCACCCTTGTACATTGCTTCTGCCGCATTCAGAGCCTCCTGCTTTTCCAGGCCGCGCATGATAACAATGATTTTGTTCTGTTCAATCCATTCCATAGGATTCATGGTATCGCCCCTTTCTTTTTTTCATTTTATCTTATTATTTTTACAATGTAAATTGCAAAAATAAGCTAATATATTGTAATTCTTGCAAAGCTATGCTATAATGAAAAAAAGAGGTGATTCCATGCGACAAGAAAACAGAACGACAAAGGACGCACTTTTGTTCCGCTATGCAAAGGGACAGTCCCTGACGGATGCGCCCGAAATTCATCCATACCACGAAATTCTCTATTTTATGGGCGATACTGCGACCTTTTTAACAAAAAAAGAAAAGCTCCCGCTAAAGCCGGGAGTTCTTTTGCTGATTCCAAAGGAAAGCTATCACCAGTTTGCGATTCCGAATCAGGATTTATACGAGCGATGTGTGTTAAATTTCCCGGATTTAGCAGAGCTTTCCGACCTGATTGCCTCCATCATGACCGAAATCCAAATCCTATCCAATCCAAATGCTATAATCCGTCAGTTATTTCATCGCCTGATACAAAGCTTTTCCGAGCCGATTTCTGAGGAGGAGCAAAAAATCCTGCTCTACGGCATATTTTCACAGCTTCTGTTAGAATTGAAGCTACAGTCCGGAACACGCACCACACTCAGCACACATCACGAAAATCCCTTGATTGCAGAAGCACTCCGATGGATTGACCGGAATTATCAAACCCCGGTCACCCTTTCAGAAATTGCAAAAAGCCTTCGGGTTTCTCCCTCCTCGCTTTCCCATGCGTTCCGGGAGGAGCTGGGGATTTCGGTTTACCGCTATATCACCGAGAAAAGGCTGATTGCCGCACACCATCTTATTTCCCGGGGAATGCCGCCCTCAGAGGCGTATCTGCAATGCGGCTGGAGCGACTATTCCTCCTTTTACCGGGCATATAAAAAGATGTTCCGAACCAAACCGTCCGAAACATCTTCTTATTAATATTTATAATTCCAACATAAACTGATATGCAATTTCTCCGCTATCCGGCAAGCCTTCATGTCCGAAATCCGGATAAATCACAACCTCTTTTTCGCAGGTCATCTTATTGTATGCCGCAAACTGAGTCGACGGCGGACAGATATTGTCCATCAGACCGGTAAACATCTTCAGCTTTGCCTTGATTCTGGGTGCTAAGAACTGCAGGTCTATGTATCCGAGTTTTGTAAAGATTTCATCCTCACGCTCATGTCTGGGATCATTTTCACGGAAATAGGTCTTTAATTCTCCGTAAGCACGCTCTGCCATATCCATTTCCCATACACGCTTATAGTCACACAAAAACGGGAAATGCGGTGCAGCACGTTTGATTCTCGGCTCTAATGCTGCGCAGGCAATGGTCAATGCACCGCCCTGGCTTCCGCCCTGTGCACCAACACGATTCTCATCCACATCATCCATATCCATGATAATGCCTGCCAATTCTGCAGTATCTAAGAAAATATCCCGGAACATCAAGGTATCCGGATCATCATTCAAGCCACGGATAATGTGTCCGATGGTTGTTTTTCCGGTATTTCCGCCAACGTCAACCGATTTTCCTGCCTGACCGCGGCAATCCATTGCCGCAACCACGAAACCGGAAGCTACATAGGAAAGATATTCCATCCAGGAACCGCTTTTTCCGTTATAGCCATGGAAATTAATCACTGCAGGACATTTTCCGGTTATATGTTTCGGCTTTAAAAGCTTTGCATACACTCTTGCACCGTGCACACCGGTAAAGTACAAATCATAGCAATCTGCAATCGGTGATTGAAATTCTGCCGGGGTAATCGAAACTTGCGGGTCGGTTGCTTTCATTTCTGCAATCGCACGTGCCCAGTATTCCTCAAAATCTGCCGGCTTTGGGTTAATTCCCTGATAAGTTTTTAATTGCTCTAATGGCATATCAAGCATTGGCATAGTCGTTTCCTCCTCATTATTGCCTTTATTTCTTCCATGATTATATGCTACATTGCTTATCTTGTCAAGACAAAAGCCAAATTTTTTTTATTATATAGGAAATTACAACATTTATGTTGTAATTTCCGGAATAACAAAATTGCTACCTAAATCCCACGCCCGCAGGCGGGGCTTCGATCAGAAGCTTTTTTATAATTTTTGAGATTCCAGCCAGACAATCAGCACCGAAATATCGGACGGCGAAACACCCGAAATTCTGGATGCCTGCCCCAACGATGTCGGTTGGATTTTATTGAGCTTCTGCCGTGCCTCTAAACGCAAGCCATGAATATTGGAATAATCGCAGTTTTGCGGCAAGGGACGTTCCTCCATTTTGCGGAACTGCTCCACCTGCTGCATCTGACGGTTGATATAGCCCTCATATTTTAACCGGATTTCTGCCTGCTCCCAGATTTCTATCGGCAGGTCGGGACGGTTTTCGTCCACCTCGGCAAGCTTTTCATAATCCAGCTCGGGACGTTTTAGCATATCGGAAAGTCCGATTCCGGTGGTAACCGGCGTGGTTCCGTACTTTTCCAAAACGGGGTTGGCTACCGCCGGCGAAAGGTGGATTGCACACAAGCGGTCAACCTCCTCCTGCACCATACGGAGCTTTTCCTGCAATTTCTGATATCGTTGTTCCGAAATCAAGCCCACCCGATACCCAATCGGTGTCAGACGTTCATCTGCATTATCCTGCCGCAGGAGCAGTCGGTATTCTGAACGTGAGGTCATCATCCGGTAAGGCTCGTTGGTTCCTTTGGTAACCAAATCATCCACTAATGTTCCGATATAACCCTGGGAACGGTCTAAAATCATCGGCTCCTCACCCTTTAGCTTCAACGCCGCATTGATGCCGGCAACCAGACCTTGCGCCGCGGCTTCTTCATAACCGCTGGTACCGTTGAACTGTCCGGCACCGTAGAGGCCCGGAAGCTGTTTAAACTCCAAGGTCGGATAAAGCTGTGTCGGGTCGATGCAGTCATATTCAATGGCATATGCCGGACGCATGATTTCCACCCGCTCCAAGCCCTTGATGGTACGGAGCATTTTTAACTGAATATCCTCCGGCAAGCCGGTGCTGATGCCCTGTGCATACATTTCCTTGGTGTCCAGTCCCATCGGCTCCATAAAAAGCTGATGCCGGGGCTTGTCCTTAAAACGTACCACCTTATCCTCAATGGACGGACAATATCGTGCGCCGACACCCTCCACTCTGCCGCTATAGAGCGGTGCTTTTTCCAGATTGTCTAAAATAATCTGATGCGTGTTTTCATTGGTATAGGTCAGCCAGCAGGGAGCAATATTCTCGCCTGCATCCTCGGTTTCAAAGGAGAACGGCACAATCCGCTCGTCGCCCTCTTCCCGCTCCATTTTGTCAAAATCCAGACTGTCGGCATGGATTCTTGCCGGAGTTCCGGTTTTAAACCGCAGGATTTCAATGCCCAGCTCCTTGAGATTGGCAGAAAGCTTGTTTGCCGGAAAGGTTCCGTCCGGACCGCTTTCCTGCTCAAAATCACCGATTAAGATTTTTCCCCGCAGATAGGTTCCGGTGGCAATAATCACAGCCCTTGCGCCAAATTCTGTTCCCAAATGCGTTCTGACACCAGAAACCTTTCCATCCTCGGTAAGCACCGCAACAATCTCTGCCTGCTTAATCAGAAGATTTTCCTGGTTTTCCACCGTCTTTTTCATTTGAATGTGATAGCGCTTCCGGTCAATCTGACAGCGCAGAGAATGCACCGCCGGGCCTTTGCCGCGGTTCAACATTTTCGATTGGATAAAGGTTGCATCCGCCGCCTTTCCCATTTCTCCGCCCAATGCGTCAATCTCACGCACCAGATGTCCCTTTGCGGTTCCGCCGATGCTCGGATTGCATGGCAGATTCCCGATGGCATCCAAGCTGATTGAAAACATCACCGTTTTCATTCCTAAACGTGCCGCCGCCAATGCCGCCTCAATTCCTGCATGACCTGCACCGACAACCGCTACGTCATATGTGTCAAGATAATTTCCCATGTTCCCCTGTCCTTTTTCTATTATTCTGCGTCATCCTCAACAATGGACTCAATCGTATCGGTTTCCGGTTCCTCCGGAATCAATCTGCGACGAATGGTTCTTGCGGAATAGAAGTCGAACGGGAATCGGAATGCACTGACCCAGATAACCGCCGCCACAACAAGTCCGAACAGCGGATGCAGGGTTGTATATGCAACCATGGTTGCACCGACACTAATCAAGGTCAGAATGATGTTCATAGGCAAAAATCCGATTGCTAAAATCGCCGAATTCCGGTAAAGCTGTGAAAGACTGTTTTCAAAGGTAACCATCAGCTGATAGATATAATAGTGCATGAAGGTATAGAGAACAAACACAATCACAACCAAGCTTGCCAGCATCAGATATAAGGTACTGTGCGTATTCTGATAAGAGCCGACATAAAACCGGATTGCCGTGGTGGAAACGAATAAAATCACAATATCTACGATGGAAACCACGATTGCCTGCTTGAAATTCTCCTTGAATTTATCCTTGAAGTCGCTCATAATCCAGGCGTGCTCCTCCCTTGCAAAGCAACGCATCAGATACGCATACCCGGCAGATGCAGGTCCCGAGCCCCACAAAATCAATGTGATAATCGAGAACAGCACCGTAAACATCAGCATATAAATTGCCTGCGCCTCGGCATCTCCGCCCGAAAGCACACCAATCACGTCGGTCATATACGGAACCACAAAGAACATGAAAAATGCCATATAAATCAGAAGCATCGGAATACTGCAAATAAAATACAACAGATTCGCCTGAATCATTTTCCAGAATTTGCGGAAATACAGTTCAAAATATAAAAAGATACCCTTCTTCTTCGGTGCATTCTTGTCGATGCCCGGTCCCGGCTTTGAATAGTTAAAAAACAGTCCCATAAAAACAATCCTTTCAAATTTTCAAAAAATTCATATAAAACAATTGTATCACAGATTGATTTGTGATACAATCATTTTAGAAAAAAATTTACAATTTGGAGGAAAAAAATCCGCTTTGCGGATAAAAAGTCTATGAAAGAAGTACAAATTGAGAAAAATGATGCCGGTCAACGGTTCGATAAATTCATGCAAAAAGCATTTCCACAGCTTCCTGCCTCCATGCTTTATAAGGGAATCCGGAAAAACTGCGTCCGCCGGAACGGCAAGCATTTAAAGGATGCATCGGTTAAGCTTGCAGAAGGCGATGTTCTGTCTCTTTATTTTAAGGATGAATTTTTGGAAGCTCCGAAAAAAGAGCAGGCATTTTTGCACTCCGGTGAAATGCCGGAAATTGTGTATGAGGATGAAAATATCCTATTGGTTGATAAAAAGCCCGGGATTGTGGTACATGAGGATGATGAAGGTGCAACCGACACTCTGATTGCACGCATTTTAAACTATCTCTACAAAAAAGGGGAATATCAGCCGGATGCAGAGCATAGCTTTGCACCTGCACTTTGTAACCGCATTGACCGAAACACCGGCGGCATTGTAATTGCCGCAAAGAATGCAGAGTCTTTACGGATTCTGAATCAGAAAATCAAGGACCGTGAGCTTACCAAGCAATATCTTTGTCTGGTTGAGGGGTATCTCCCCAGGCAAGAGGACACCCTCTTTGGCTATTTATTCAAGGACGAAAAGAAAAAGCGGGTATTTGTCTCACAAAAATCCACGCCCGGCTCCAAATCTATCCGGACACGGTATCGGGTGTTAAAGGCACACGACAACCAAAGTCTTCTGGAGGTGGATTTACTGACCGGAAGAACGCATCAGATTCGTGCACATTTTGCCTCAATCGGGCATCCGCTGGTCGGGGACGGCAAATACGGGAAGCTCCCAAAAGATGCAAAACGGCGGTATCAGGCACTCTACTCCTACCGTCTGACCTTTTCCTTTACCACAGATGCCGGCATCCTTTCCTATTTAGACGGAAAGAGCTTTTCGGTGCGTGAAGTGGATTTTGCAAAAAATTTCTAAAAAAAGAACTCACAAAAAAAATCATCCTTTCATATGATATAGCAAGGGTATTCCCTGATATTTTATGAAAGGATGTTTCGTATTATGGGTGAAAAATTCAACACAAACTGTAACGAGCAAGGATTCAAGGAAGCTGTTTGTATACATACCGATAAAATCTATGACTCCTGCCGGGATAAAGATTGCATTGAGAACGTGCGTGTTTATCTGACCGCCTGCGGTCAGGAGATTGTTGACCGTGCAATCAGCGTAAAATGTACCAAGGCAGAAATTATCTGGGTATTTTCTGATATTGAGCCGGTTCCCTTTAACCGTGGCTTCTACTCGATTGATTTGAAGTATTTCTTCCGGATTACCTTAGCGGTCTTTACCGGACTTGGCAGACCGACCGAGGTAGAAGGTCTTGTTACCTTTGATAAAAAGGTCATTCTGTTCGGTTCAGAGGGAAATGCTAAAATTTTTGCATCCAAATATAAAGAGGATGCCTTTGATCCGCAGTTGTGGCGCAAAACCAATATGCCGTCCGCTATCGTTGAGGTAGTTGACCCGATTGCGTTGGGCGCAAAGGTTGTGGATGTCAAGGATAACTGCTGTTGTGACGATGATTTTGATTTGTCAAGTGTTCCGGAATCGGTTTGCCGTGTCTTTGACGATAGCCTGATTTTATCGGGCGGTCAGAAACGGGTTTATGTATCCTTGGGACTCTTCTCTATCATCAAGCTGGAACGTAAGGTTCAGCTTCTGATTCCGGCATACGATTTCTGTGTTCCGCAGAAGGAATGCGTCGGTGCAACCGACGATAACCCCTGCGATTTGTTTGAACGCATCTGTTTCCCGGTGGATGAATTTTTCCCGCCCGAACGGTGCGAATTCCCCGATGATATCCAGACGGGAAAACAGCCAGACTGCGGTTGTAAGCCCTGCTAATTGTGATAACGTACCAAAGAAAGTAATATAAAAAGAGGCTATTGTGTTGAATGCACAT